>JAFGSU010000001.1 GCA_016934435.1 Candidatus Zhuqueibacterota bacterium
AAACCGCTTTATGATTGGAATCTGCCGGTGGAAGACAAAATCTTTAAAGTGGCCAGTGAAATTTACGGAGCCATTTCCATTGACTACCAGCCTCTGGCCCGACGCAATCTTGAATTGATCAAAAAGATCGGCTGCGACAAGCTGCCGGTGTGCATTGCCAAAACACAGCAGTCGCTTTCCGATAATCCCAGTCTTCTGGGTCTGCCCCGGGATTTTGTCGTCACGGTGCGCGAAATCAAGATCGCATCGGGGGCCGGATTTCTGATTCCGATTACCGGCGAAATCCTTCGCATGCCGGGATTATCCCAAAGCCCCGCCGCGCTGAAAATTAATATCGACCCGAACGGCGCCATCACGGGGATTGTGTAAACTAAAAACCATTATTGATGTTGATCGGACGCTCGATTCTCGTTGAGTTCGCGCAGGATGCGCTGTATTCTCTTGGAATAGGGCGTGCCGGTCAGAAAGGATCTGTCCCGGAGCGCCCAGATCGCGCTGCTGGTGGGATGCATATTGTCATAGGCGGATTGTTCTTCGACATTGACCTCTCCCCAGCTGCCGTCTTCGTTTTGCCGCTCCAGCAGAAACTCGGTTCCTGTGCGCACGATATCGCTGTTTTCCTCGGTATACCCCAGGCTCCGAAAGACATCGACGATTTCGGCGACCACATCAACCACCCCCGACTGCATGGCCCCATGAAAATTTTTTCGCAAGTACTCATACAGCCATGGCGCGTCTTCTTCATGAAGTTTCAAGCGTGAGTAGTCACTCATCACGTAGGCGATATGCGTGGTCAGAAAGACGCCCTGCATCGCCTGGGAGGGATCCGCCGCGTCCTTTGTAAAATTCTCAAGCGGCTTCGTTTTCAGATATCGAAGGATATCCAGCAACCGGTAGCTTACTGGAAATTGACCCGGATACGCCACATCCGCTTTTTCCAGGAAATAGGCGTGCAGCAGCACATAAAAAATGTCGATGAGTTCTTCCTGATCCAGATGATCGAGTTCTCTGCCGTAAATGTTTGTATCATCGTTGTTCTCAGGAAAACTTCTTTGCGCCTTTGCGATCAGCGCCGCATCGTTGGAGGCGTTTGCGTCGGGTTTCGTGATTAACTCCAGCAACTGCAAAAACACGTGGCGATCCAGCGGTTCCTCCATTTGAAGGACAAGGTCTTTCAGGCGAGGCTCATATTGCCGGGCCATCTTCCCGGCCATGGCGGCAATCTCGGGATGGGTCGATGTCCCGGCACAGACGAAAAAGAAATGATAGGCTTCAAATGGCATCGTCCTGAAATGCTCATCATCCCTTAGAAAATCATCCATCCATCGGATGCCCCGAATGGCAGCCTGGTCACGTTTTTGGAGAAGTAAGGCCATCTCGCCCTGGCTGTCGTCCGCGCAATCCGCCATTTTAAAAAATGGCGGCGCAAAATGGTCCCGCACGAATGGACTTTGATACAAGAAAATAATCGCAACAACAGTCAGCGCAAAAAAAAGAACAAGGATTTTCCTGAACATGACAGACGGCTCCCGGCTTGTTATCGGCATATGGGTATTTGCAGCCCGGTTAGACGATGATTGTGTTCATCGGCTCAAATGGTTAGATGATGCCCGGAATGAAACGGTATTTCACCTGCTTGCAATACTCCTGGTAGTAGGGATCGACGCTGAGGTGCTTCTCTTCCGTAATGGACCGGAAATAATACAAGCCCGTCATGAAGATCAGTCCCAGAACCTGCACCCCGGCTGCGGCCAGACCGGTATGCGTGGCATTATAGACCACCACGGGAAACATCACGCACCACCAGGCAAAGTTCTTCGAAGCGTAGGCAGGATGACGCACCAGCGCGTAAGGGCCCTTCCGGATGATACCGCGGTTGGTCAGATTGGAAAAGCGCACGCCGAACCACAGTGTTGCGGACATATAGACAAAGTAGCTCAACACCATCATGGTCGCGAAAATCGTAATGACCCATTGCTGCGAAAATTGCAGGATGGCCTGTTCGGAGGGCGCAGAATAATAAACACCGAGAATCTGCTGAAACGGCGGATAACAGGCAATGCACACCAGCCACCCGAACACGGTCGGTTCAGCGGATACAATCTGATTATTGACCCAGCGCGATGACACCACATAACCACACCAGGCCAGCGCAACATCGATGGAGAAGATAAAAGCCACGGCCACATTGAACAGATCGTTATTGAATTGCGCCAGAACATAGCTGCCGCCGGTAAAGATGCCGGAAATCGTGGCGGCCAGAAAGCCGACATTGTTAACCAGATGGGGAAACTGGTGGGAAAAAAATACGGTCATCAGCGGCGTAAAAAATACCTTGACCAGCAATCCACGGGCAGCTTTTTTATCAATCTCGTTAAACTGCGGCCGGAATCGTTTCAGCCCCGGAATGAACGATGTCAGATAGTAAAGCACCCTTCGCATCAGCGTCGAAAAATCGCGCCGGTCAGACAGGGGGTCGTATTTCAGCGCCCGCGTGATTAAAACATAAGGCAACCCTCCCCACAGATAAGCGCTCCACGCCAGTTCAAGAAATCGAAACCATACCTGATAAAAGGAGTTATCGTGGACATAGCCGAATTCGTTGGCGGTTCTGAAAAAAATCACGACAATGCCAAACAGACATACATACAGCAGCCAGTTGGCCAGCGCGTCTCCCAGAAAAGATAGA
>JAFGSU010000129.1 GCA_016934435.1 Candidatus Zhuqueibacterota bacterium
AAGGCCCGGGAGCAGCGTGAGGCTCTGCTGGACAAGTACAATGAACAGCAAAATGCCTTGTTGAAAAATTTTGAAAAAAAGGCCAGGGCGGAAAAATTTGCTCTGGTACAAATTCAGATGGGGCCTTATACCAAACCCGATGTTTTGCCGATTTTCGATGATAAACCGGTTACCTTTGAGGGCCTGGCAGAACTGGTCAAAGCGGGAAAACTCACCGAAAAAGATGTGGAGCGGCTGCAAAAAAAGTACACCGAGCTCAGCAAGGAACTGGCCAAAATTTTCAAGGACAACCAAAAACTGCAGCGCGAGAAAAAGGCAAAACTGATCGAACTGGATCGCGAAATTATAAAGCCCACCATCGAGGAAAATATAGGGGAGATAAAGAGCCAGTTTGACCATGAAAAAGTCACCGAATATCTGGATGCGGTTCTGGAAGGTATTCTCGATCATCTGGATATTTTTCGCATGCAACCCGAAGAGGAAGGCCCGGCGTCCAATCTCAAGCGCGTAAAAGGCAGGCCGGATCGTACGGTGCTGCAGGAATACCGCGTCAATGTGTTAGTGGATAATTCCGACAAAGATCGCGCCCCGGTGATTTTTGAAAATTCACCCACGTTCAGCAAACTATTCGGCACCGTCGAACGGGTCATGGACGGGCGCGGACAGTGGCGAACGGATTTCACCCGCATTCGCGCCGGTTCGTTTCTGATGGCCAATGGCGGCTACCTGGTGCTGAACGCCCTCGATGTTTTGCTCGAACCCGGCGTCTATACCACCCTGAAACGGGTGCTGAAGAACCGCGCTGCGGAAATCACTACCTTCGATCCCTATATGATGTTTTCCATAACCGCGCTCAAGCCCGAACCCATCGATGTCAATGTCAAGGTTATCATGATCGGCGATCCGCATCTGTACCAGCTGCTCTATCTCGCGGACGACGATTTTCGTAAAATATTCCGCATCAAGGCGGAATTCGATTCGGTGATGACCAACGATGCGGTGAATTTGCTCAAATACGCCGAGTTCATTAAAATGATCTGCGACGACCAGAAGCTGCTGCCGTTCGATCATTCGGCGGTAGCGGAAGTGGCGGAATATGGCGTTCGCGTCGCCGGCCGGCAGAATAAACTCAGCACCCGTTTTTCGCGCATTTCCGATTTGCTACGCGAAGCCAATTTTTATGCGGCTGAGGAAAACGCCGGCATGGTAAAAGCAAAACACGTTGATAAAGCGCTGCAGGAGAGCATTCAACGGCGTAATCTGGCCGAAGAGAAAATCCAGGAATTGATCAAGGAAGGCACGATTCTTATCGATACCGAGGGCGCCAGGGTCGGACAGGTCAATGGTTTGTCGGTGCTCAGTCTGGGAGATTACATCTTTGGTCAACCATCGCGCATTACCGCCCAGGTCGCCCTGGGCCGGAACGGTATCACCAATATCGAGCGAGAGGTGGAATTGAGCGGGCCCAGCCACGACAAGGGCGTACTCATCCTCAGCGGCTATCTGCAGAGCAAGTTTGCCCAGGACAAGCCGCTGTCCATCAATGCCAGCATCTGTTTTGAGCAATCCTACAGCGGCGTCGAGGGCGACAGCGCTTCTTCCACCGAAATCTATGCGCTGCTGTCGCGTCTTGCCGACCTGCCCATCCGCCAGGACCTGGCGGTCACCGGTTCGGTCAATCAGAACGGCGAAATACAGCCCATCGGCGGCGTCAATGAAAAGATCGAGGGTTTTTATCAGGTATGTAAGGCCAGGGGCCTGACCGGCACCCAGGGCGTGCTCATTCCGCGCCAGAACGTCGCCGACCTGATGTTGAAGAATGAAGTCGTTAATGCCGTTAAAGAAGGCAAGTTCGCCGTCTATCCGGTGGACCGGGTGGAAGATGGCATCGAGCTGCTGACGGGCTTGCCCGCCGGCCAGCGCGACGCCGGAGGCAAATATCCGGCCAGGTCCGTGTACGGTAAGGTGGACGCCAAATTGCGCCAGTACGCCGAGCAACTGCGGATGTACATGGGCTATCGGGAGTGATATGAATATAGGAATCTCCACCGCCTGGCAGTCGGGACAAACCGACGACGGCAACCGCCTGCTGGACTTGATGGCAAGCACGGGACTATCCTGTCTGGAATTGGACTATCGCATTACTGCGGAGATGCTGAAACAGATGCTACCGCGGCTGCGCTCGAGCGAGTTCTGCGTGCTCACCGTACATAACTATTGTCCGCTGCCGCCGGGATTCAGCAAGGAGGAATCGGCTTCCATCCTCAACCTGGCCTCTACCGACCGGGATGAACGCGCCCTGGCGGTGAAATACAGTAAAAAGACGTTGCAATTAGCTGCCGATCTGGAAGCCAGACTGGTGGTCTTTCACCTCGGCGCCATCGATATGGAATACGAAAAGGACGCGCTGTTCGATTTTTATCGCCAGGGGCGACTGCAGAGCGATGACTATAAAGAATGGCAGGAAGAAATATTCGACAGGCGGGCGCGTTCGGCCGACAAATATATGCAGCCATTGCTGCGCTCGCTGGATGCCCTGAACAGCGAAGCCTATCGACTCGGCGTGCTCATCGGCGCCGAAAATCGATACCGGATCAATCAGCTGCCGTTCGGCGACGAATTCGAGATTTTGTTCAAAGAGTTTTCCGGCGGACAGCTGCGCTACTGGCACGATATCGGCCATGCCGAAATCTATCACCGACTGCAAATGTTCGACCATCAACGCGACTACCTGAACCGATGGTCGCCGCACCTGGCGGGATTTCATCTGCACGATGTGGAGGAATTGCACGATCATCTGGCGCCGGGACAGGGCGATTTCGATTTTGATATTCTCAAGCCCTTTATCAAGGACGATACCATTCGTATTCTCGAAATCCATAGCAAGGCCAATGTGCAGGACATACGCCACGGTGTAGAGATGTTGCAGGAAAAAGGGATTGCGTAGCATATAGTAGCATATAAATACAATCAATCGCCGCTATCACAGACCCCATTCGCGCCAAATAAATCTGAGTTATGTGATCATAATTTAAGGATATGATGCTCCAAATGAACGGAGACGATTAAAAAAATGACCAAACCATTGATCGGCATCAGCATGGGTGATCCCGCCGGCATCGGCCCCGAGATCGTATTAAAAGCCTTACAGGATGATCGGGTCCGGAACGCAGCCACGCCCGTCCTCTTTGCGGATGCGGCGGCGTTGCGGCAGGCCATGACCCTGACGGGAATCGAAATGGCGGTTCGAACCGTAGAGGACAGTAAAGACCTGAATCCGGACGAGAAGACGTTGCTCCTGGTAGCGGGCGATGTTCTGACCGAGCCGGTACCCTGGGGCAAGGTGGACGGCCGATGCGGACAGGCTGCTTTCGCCTGCATGCGTACGGCCATCGAATGGGTTCAGCGCGGCTGGCTCACGGCCATCGCCACCGCACCGATCAATAAACAGTCGTTACAGGCGGGAGGCGTGCCTTTCATCGACCACACTGCCATGCTGGCGCATTTTACCGGCGTGGCCGATCCGATGACCCTGTTCATGGTCGATCGCTTGCGCATCTTTTTTCTCACCCGGCATATTTCCCTGCGGCAGGTCGCAGATGCCCTTACCGTTGAGGGGGTGGAAAAAGGCCTGCGGCGCTGCGAGCTCTGCATGCAGCAGCTGGGTGTTGCGCAGCCGAAAGTAGCCCTGGCCGCCCTGAATCCGCACGGCGGCGAAGACGGCCTGTTCGGCGAGGAAGAGATGAACGTACTGACGCCGGCTGTAGCCCTGGCGCGGTCGCACGGCATCAATGCCGTCGGCCCCGTTCCGGCCGATGCGGTATTCTCTCAATGCCTGCAGGGCTATTACGACGCCGTGCTGTCGCTGTATCATGATCAGGGGCACATCGCCGCCAAAACCTACGATTTTCATCGCACCATCAGCCTCACCATGGGATTGCCGTTCCTGCGCACTTCGGTGGACCACGGCACCGCTTTCGATGTCGCCGGCCGTAATATCGCGGATGCCACCGGTATGGTGGAGGCGATCTTGGCGGCGGCCGAGTACGGCGAGCGCGTCCGGTCTTTTAATGAAACATCAGCGACATAGCACCGCTTTTATGCAAGGACAACGGAAAATAATTGCCGATCATTTATAAAAAAAGCTTGACATCTTGCATATTGTTTCTTATTTTTGATAAATAGTAAGGGAAATTTGAATGTCCGAA
>JAFGSU010000130.1 GCA_016934435.1 Candidatus Zhuqueibacterota bacterium
AATCGCTTCCACTTTACTCACCTGTTCGCTCGAGAGGAAATAGGCGTTCTGTTTTTTGAATTCGGTGGTCACCTGCTCGGCCAGAGATGCTTCTACCACCACGGCCTGCTCGCTGCAGCAGATAGTGCCGTTGTCGAACGTCTTGGAGAGGATGATCTGCTGCACCGCAAACGGGACGTCCGCGGTCTTTTCGATGAACACCGGCACATTGCCGGCGCCGACACCTATAGCCGGCGTGCCCGAGCTGTAGGCGGCGCGCACCAGTCCGCCGCCGCCGGTGGCCAGAATCAGCGCCAGCGAGCGGTGGCTCATCAGCTGCTGCGTTTCTTCGCGGGAAGTATGCTTGACCCACTGAATGCAATACTCCGGCGCGTCTTCATTCAGCGCCGCCTCATAGCAAATCTGCGCCGCGGCGATGGTGCAGTCGGCGGCGTTGCGGTGCGGACTGATAATAACGGGATTACGCGTCTTTAACGCGATCAGAATTTTGAACAAGGTCGTGGAAGTAGGATTGGTCACCGGAATCACCGCCAGTATAGGCCCCAGCGGCTGGGCGATTTCGACGATACCGCGCTCCTCGTCTTCCGAAATGATGCCGACGGTACTTAACGATTTGATGTCTTCATAGACGAACTGGGTCGCCAGGGTGTTCTTCAGAACTTTGTCCTGCCATTTGCCGATGCCGGTCTCTTCGGCGGCCATTTTCGCCAGCCTGATGCGTTGATTGAATCCGGCCTCATACACAGCGCGCACGATCCAGTCGGTGTGCGCCTGATCCAGTTGGCTGAATACGCCGGCGGCCATACTCGCGTTTTTCATGATGGTGTCGATGTCGATGGGCATGGGTTCCTCACGTTTAGTTATTGGGAGATTGGTTGCGGAAAATATAATCATCACGGCAGGAAGATGCAATATAAAAGATAGCAAGAAATACAGTGGCTAACAAAAAAAAGACCCTTCCGGATATCTCATCGACATCCGGAAGGGTGCACCCTGACACAAACCACCCAACCCAAAAATCAAGAACATCCGCTGGTGGCGCAGCAATTGGGGCAGCGGTAGCAGGAGCCGCTGCGCACCATGATGGTATCGCAGACCGGACAGGGCGGCGAATCCGTTTGTGCCTGGGCTATGTTTTCAATGCTGGATAACGGATCAGAGGGGTCGTGTGGGCCCAGTTCCATATCAACCGGCTCGGCAGTATCGGGTTGGCTCGGCTGGTCTGGTTTTTTTAGATACTTGGATTCCAGCCAGCGAAAGAGATAGTCGCTGATGGATTTGGCCATGGGAATGTCGGCATTGTTGGTGAAACCGTAAGGCTCGAAACGCGTATGACTGAACTTGTTCACCAGTACTTCTAACGGCACGCCGTATTGGAGATTGATGGAGACCGATGTTGCAAAAGCGTCCATCAGCCCGGATACCGTGCTGCCGGTTTTGGCCATGACGACAAAAATTTCGCCGGGTCTGCCGTCGTCATATTCCCCTACGGTTATATACCCTTCATGCCCGCCTATGGAGAATTTATGGGTCAGAGAACGGCGCTCATCCGGCAGGCGGCGACGTCTGCTGCCGGTTTTTGTCCACGGGTCCGCCGTTGTCCGGGATTGCCCGGTACTGAGCGGTTGTATGCGTTTGGAATTATCGCGATAGATGGCAATGGCTTTTAATCCCATTTTCCAGGCCTGCATGTATACATTGGCGATATCCGTGGGTGTTGATTCATTGGGCATATTCACGGTTTTGGATATAGCGCCGGAAATAAAGGGTTGTACTGCAGCCATCATGCGGACGTGGCCCATATATTCGATGTAGCGTTTGCCGTTTTCAGGTTTTTGGGCGCAATCAAAAACGCTCAGGTGTTCCTCCTTCAGGTGCGGGGCGCCCTCGATCGTTTTATTATCCTTGAGATAGTCCAGCATGGCCGTTACCTGGTCCGGCGTGTAGCCCAGCCGTTGCAGGGCGGCGGCGACGGTGTTGTTGACGAGTGTGATTTCTCCGCCGTCGACCATCTTTTTATTTTTGACCAGTGCGAAATCGGGTTCTATGCCGGTGGTATCGCAATCCATCATAAAGCTGATGGTGCCGGTGGGAGCCAGTACCGTCACCTGGGCGTTGCGATAGCCGTAGCGTTCGCCCATTTCCAGTGCGTCGGCCCACACCTCGCTGGCGCCCTGATAGAGGCCTTCGGGTACCAGTTCGGCGTCGATGTTCTCGAGGGCGGCGCGGTGTTTGCGAATGACGCCCAGCATGGGTTCACGGTTCTTTTCGAATTCCTCAAAGGCGCCCACGGCGCTGGCCAAAATGGCGGAGGAGAGATAAGCCTGTCCGGTCATGATGGCGGTGAGCGTCGCCGCCAGGGCGCGGCCCTGATCGCTGTCATAAGGCAGGCTGTAATAGAGAAACAGGGCTCCCAGGTTGGTGTATCCCAGCCCCAGGGGGCGGAATTTATGGCTGTTACCGGTGATGAGGTCATTGGGATAGCTGGCATTATCGACGATGATTTCCTGGGCGATGATTATAATATGGATGGCGCGGCGATAGGCTTCCAGATCGAATGTGCCATCTTCTTTGACAAACTTGAGCAGATTGAGCGACGCCAGATTGCACGAGGAATTATCGACAAACATGTATTCACTGCATGGATTGGATGCATTGATGGGCGCCGAGTTCGGACAGGTATGCCAATCGTTAACCGTGGTGTGGAACTGGATGCCCGGGTCGCCACAGATATGGGCGGCTTCGGTCATCATGTCCATCAATTCGCGAGCGCGCAGGGTGTCGATCACATGACCATCGGTGACCGCCTTGGTATGCCATGGGCCATCCTCCTCCACAGCGCGCATGAATTCTTCCGTCACCCGAACGCTGTTATTGGAGTTTTGAAAAAATACCGAACTGTAAGCGACGCCATTAAAACTGCCGTCATACCCGGCATCGATCAAAGCCCAGGCTTTTTTCTCCTCGTCCGCTTTGCACTTGATGTATTCGACAATATCCGGATGATCGGCATCGAGGATGACCATCTTGGCGGCGCGGCGCGTTTTGCCGCCCGATTTAATCACGCCGGCAAAAGCATCATATCCGCGCATGAATGAAACCGGACCGGAGGCGTGACCACCGGATGAAAGCTTTTCTCTCGAGGAGCGCAACGTGGATAAATTGGTACCCGTGCCGGACCCCCACTTGAACAACATGCCCTCCGTTTTGGCCAGGTTTAAAATCGCTTCCATGGTGTCTTCGACCGAGTTGATGAAACAGGCCGAACACTGCGGCTTTTCTTCCACTCCCATATTAAACCACACCGGACTGTTGAACGAAGCTTTTTGATATACCAGTAAATGGGTCAACTCCATTTCAAAGGTTTCAGCGTCTTCCTCACCGGCAAAGTAACCATCCTGCCGGCCCCAGCCGGCTAAAGTCCTGACAACCCGATCGATCATCTGACGAACACTATGTTCCGGTCCGGATGAATCTAGATGCGAGTGGAAATATTTGGAAGCGACAATGTTTATGGCCGTCTGCGACCAGAACTTGGGTAATTCAGTATCCGATTGTTCGAAAATGACCTCACCTTTATCATTGGTGATAAAGGCGGTCCGTGTTTCCCATTCTATTTCTTCGTATGGATGGATTTTGGCTTTGGTAAAAAAACGAGGTAACTTAAGTTTCTCCGGAGCGACTCCTGCTTCGGCCTGTCCCTGAGCCGGTTCAGAGTCCAACTCCAGTTGCTCCGCCTTCCCAAAAATTTTCATAACAACTCCTGAAATTACAAATGTAAAGCAAGAGACAACAGGTCTCCTTACCCTGGTGTAATAATCGCCTATGGCTACGTATATGGATGGAATTAAGTTAGTCGGAATAGAGCCCCCGCCAAACATGGCTTTTGACTTAACTTAAATTGAGGAAAACAGTCCGACTCGCTGTTGATGCTTGACCTTGATGCAAATGCAATTTAGAAAACATTGTCACAAATGTCAAGTGAAAAATCAATATTTTGTATTTTATTTATGATATATGTCAATTTGTAGTATTTTTTTTGCCGGGAATACATGGTGATATTTCGTTGTTTATAATAATGGGAAAATTTACTTGACTTGCTCTGCTATTATGTTTAAATTTATTTTTAAATTATTGAGCATTTATCTGTTTCTTACAAAGCCTATGCCCCTGCCTGATTCATCGTTGCCCTGAAAGCACTCTTTTAGGGCTGTTTTATATGAGAGGGCAGGAAATATTCAGGCATCATGGAAGGGAACGAACCATTGGACGCCATCGAGCATGGATAATGCGCAAAACAGGGATGAGCATTACATGTTGCGCGCGCTGGAGCTGGCCGAGCGGGGGAGAGGTATGGTCAGTCCCAATCCTATGGTCGGGGCGGTGATCGTCAAAGATGATCGCATCATCGCCGAGGGATACCATCAAAAATATGGTGAGGCGCATGCGGAAGTCAATGCATTAGCCCGGGCCGGCGATGAGGCGGCGGGTGCGACCCTATATGTCACGCTCGAACCCTGCGCCCACGAAGGCAAAACCGGTCCATGTGCACAGCGCATCTCTGAAGCGAAAATTGCGCGGGTGGTGGGTGCGATGACGGACCCCAATCCCCTGGTCAACGGCAAGGGATATCAGCTGCTGCGAACCAAGGGCATCGAAGTGCAGGTAGGTGTGCTCGAGGACGCCTGTCGCGCCCTTAACGCTGGTTACATAAAATGGATCGTTGCCGGACGTCCCCTGGTGACCCTGAAAGCGGCGCAGACCATCGACGGCCGCATCGCCACCAGTAGCGGTCATTCGAAATGGATTACCTCCGAAGAATCGCGCACCGAAGCGCATCGCATTCGTTCCTGCCACGACGCGGTCTTGATCGGCGTCAACACCGTCATCGCCGATGATCCCCAATTAACCGTGCGGCACATTAAAGCGATTTCACCCTTCCGTCTGGTACTCGACAGCCGATTGCGCATCCCCCTGGACGCCAAGCTGTTATCCGACCATCTGCCGCAAAAGACGACCATCATTACAACCGAGGCCAGTTCAAAGGAAAAAATGGCTCGCATTCAGGAGAAAGGCATATCTGTGCTCATTCTGCCCGAAGATGAACGAGGCTGGGTCGATCAAAAACTATTATGGCAAACGCTGGCCGAACACGGCATCACCTCGGTGCTATTGGAAGGGGGGAGCGCGCTGCACACCGAATGCCTCAAAAACAGGGTGGTCGACCGGGTGGTTATTTTTATCGCGCCTAAAATAATCGGCAGCGGTATCGATCTGGTCGGTGATCTTAATATCCGAAATATTAATTCAGCCATTAAATTGGAAGATATCAGCATAAAACAATTGAATAACGACCTGATGATACAGGCTAATTTGAGATATAGCGCCTAATCATGTTCACCGGTCTGATAGAAGAAATCGGTCGGGTACAGAACCTCCGGCATTCCGGTGAGGGCGCGCGTTTGACCATCCATGCGCCGCGCATAGCGGGCGATCTCTCTCCGGGCGAAAGCATTTCGGTAGACGGCGTCTGCCTGACGGTTGTGGGCCATTCCCATGAGGATTTCGAGGCGGAGGCTGTGGCTGAGACGTTGCAGCGATCGACTCTATCGCGCTTAGTAACCAACGATAGGGTGAATCTGGAACGCGCCTTGCAACCGCAGAGCCGTCTGGGAGGACATTTTGTCCAGGGACATGTGGATGGCACCGGTCAAATCCTCTCTCTCTCAGCACGCCGACCCGGCTACTGGCTGCAGGTCGAGATGGCGCCCGAACTGATCAGGTTTGTGGCCGAGAAAGGCTCCATTGCCATTGATGGCGTCAGCCTGACCGTGGCCGGGGTGAATCGTAACACCGTTGATATCGCACTCATACCGCACACATCCGAGCAAACGACCCTCGGGACAAAAAGGGCCGGTGATCGAGTGAATATCGAGGTGGATATTCTGAGTAAATACGTTTATCAATTGCTAAAAAATAGGGGGGATTCCGGTGACCTGACACAGGAACAAATGCGGCAATGGGGGTATGAATAAATAATAGGAGAGAAATCCATCATTCGCAGTAATTACAAATTCGATAGTATCAAGGACTGCGCGGCGGATTTACGCGCAGGCAAGATCATCATCGTTGTGGATGATGAAGACCGCGAGAACGAGGGTGATTTCATCATGCTGGCGGAAAAGGTCACACCGGAACACATCAATTTTATCACCCGGCACGGCCGCGGATTGGTATGTGTGGCCATGACGGGCGAACGCCTGCGCGAGCTGGAAATTCACAACATGGTCGCGCAGAACACCTCCCTGTTGGGCACGGCGTTTACAGTATCGGTGGATGTGCGTAATGGTGTTTCAACGGGCATCTCGGCTGCCGATCGAGCGACTACCGTCCGGGCGCTGATCGATCCCGAAGCCAAACCCAGTGATTTCGCCAAACCCGGGCATATATTCCCCATCGCCGCCGTTAGTGGCGGTGTTTTGCGCCGGGCCGGACATACCGAAGCGGTGGTGGATTTGGCGCGAATGGCCAAAGCCTACCCGGCCGGTGTGTTGTGCGAAATTATGGACAAAGACGGCACCATGGCTCGCGTACCCGTTCTGTTTAAAATGGCGAAAAAATTCGGATTGCGTATCATGACCGTGCGCGCCCTGATTGAATACCGCCGACGCCATGAGATACTGGTGAAACGATTATCCACCGCCAATTTCCCGACCGAATACGGAGACTATATGCTGCACATCTACGAAAGCGCCGTCGACGATCATCACCACCTGGCGCTGGTCAAAGGGAATATCGGCAACGGGGATCCGGTGCTGGTACGCGTACACTCGCAATGCCTTACCGGCGATGTGTTCGCCTCCAAACGATGTGATTGCGGGGAACAACTCCATCGGGCGTTGAAAGCCATTGAAAAAGAAGGCAGGGGGGTGTTGCTCTACATGCGCCAGGAAGGCCGCGGCATTGGCCTGGCTAAAAAAATCATAGCCTATTCCCTGCAGGACAAGGGCAAGGATACCGTGGAGGCCAACGAGGAGCTGGGTTTTCAGGCCGATTTGCGCGATTATGGTATTGGGGCGCAAATTTTATGGGAACTCGGCGTGCGCAAGATTCGTTTACTCACCAACAATCCGAAAAAGATTGTCGGCCTGAGCGGATACGGCCTCGAAGTGATCGAACGTATACCCATTGAAGTCAAACCCAATGAAGTCAATGCGTTCTATCTTACCACCAAACGCGACAAGTTAGGGCATTTGATCCTGCTTGAAGAAGAGGGATGCAAAAACGCCGATGAGAAACAAAAATCCTGATATCGGTGCATTTTAGTAAGATGACCAAAAAAGGTGGAAAAACCTATGACTAAAGTAATCGAAGGCCAACTATCGGCAAAAGGAAAGAAATTCGCTATCGTTGTCAGTCGCTTCAACGAGTTGATTTGCAAGAAACTATTGGAAGGGGCGCTGGACTGCCTCAAGCGTCATGGAGCCAATCTGGATGATGTGACTATTGCCTGGGTGCCGGGTTCGTTCGAAATACCGGTGGCTGCCCGGCGCATGGCGCGCACCAATGCTTATGATGCGGTGATCTGTCTGGGAGCGGTGATTCGCGGCGCTACGCCCCATTTTGAATTCATCGCCTCCGAAGTGACCAAAGGCATCGCCATGGTCAGCCTGGAGCAGGAGATGCCGGTGTCCTACGGCGTCATCACCCCCGATAGTCTGGAACAGGCTCTGGAGCGGGCCGGCACCAAGTCGGGCAACAAAGGCTGGGATGCGGCGCTGAGCGCTATAGAAATGGCGGATCTCTTTGCACGGATTAAAAGTTAACGGATATGGCTTGTTTGGATATCATGCTATGATTGCACGGAAATTTTTTTATACCATTTTAACATTTGTTGTTTGCGCACAGGCCGGCACCTGGGACTGGCAGACGCTCACCAGCGCCAGAGGCGTGCGGCAAATATTCGCCGCTGATACCTCTGTCTGGTGTGCCACCGACGGCGGTGCCCTGCGTTATGACGTTGATTCGGGCCGATTTGCGCATTTTCTCAATACCGATGGACTGGCCGGCAATGATGTGCTGACTGTTGAAAAAGACCGTCACGGGCGGGTCTGGGTCGCCATATCCGACGGCACGCTCAATATCCTCGATCCCCACGATAACACCTGGTCGGCTAAAAAAGACTATATCGGTCATATCATTCATGACCTCTATGCCTATGGCGATTCCATATTTGTTTCACTGGACATCGGTGTGAGCCTATATGATGCCGGTCGCTGGGAAGTGAAGGAAACCTACAAAATCGGCGAAACCCGTCGTACCACCATCATCGACGGCGATATTTGGGCTGCGGGCAAAACAGCGCTGCGCAGGGCCAATCTCGATTTCCCCAATTTGATGGCGCCCAGCGCCTGGACGGTTTATACCGTCGACAATGGTCTGCAGGACAATTATACCTCAGCGGTCTGTGCCAGCGAGGGCCTGATTTTTATCGCCACCCAATCCGGTGTTTCCATTTTTGATGGCTCCAATTGGCTGCCGGCGGAATTGCAGGGCGTCGAAATCCGGGATTTGGCCGTCTGGCAAAACCACATGATCGCCCTGGGGTACAATGGCGTTTATATGCGCAAGGCGACCGCAACCTGGGAAAAATTGGGTGGCGGCGTCTGGACCGGTCAATCACTGGCAGTCGACGGTCACGATGTCATCTGGGTGGGTATGCAGAAAAACGGCCTGCTCTATTATCAGGCCACGGATAAAACCTGGCACGAAGTGATCCCCGATGGACCCGGCGATAATAAATTCACCGCCCTCGCTTTCGATCGTAACGGTAACCTGTGGACCGCTTCGTCCAGCGCCGGCGTCTCCTGTTTCAATGGCGAGAAATGGATTCACTTCAATATGGCCAGCGGCGCCGTGGCAACCAATCTGTTTATGGATTTGACCGTGGACGTTAAAAATCGTGTCTGGGCTTCCAGCTGGGGTAGCGGCGTATACATCTTTACGGCTGCGGGCGATTCGTTCCAGATCGAGCACATCAGCAGCCATAACGGCCTCAGGGGCATTGAGATCGACCCCAACTATGTAGTGGTTCCCAAAGTGCAGGCCGATGAGTCCGGCAATGTCTGGATTCTCAATTATGAAGCCGCCAATTTGCAGGTGCTGGCGGTGGTTGATACCGCCTATAACTGGCAGTATTTTTCCACCCTCGACGGCATAAAATCGCGCCTGGTCACCACCCTCGCCATCGATCGCGCCGGACGCAAATGGATCGGCACCCAGGATATGGGCGTCAGTGTGCTGGATGACGGCGGCACCCCGTTCAGCAAAAGCGACGATGATCTGACCCAGGGGCTGGGCAGCGAAGACGGCCTCACCGATTTAAATGTTCGTACCATTGCCTATGATCGCGACGGCGTCATGTGGATCGGCACCCCCGAGGGACTGTTCTACTGGTTCGACGGCCAGGTCAAACCGCGCTATTCCCTCATCAACGATAACATCAACCGCTTGGCCGTGGACGTGCGCAACAACAAATGGATCGGCACCGTCGGCGGCCTCACGCTTATGGACGCCGATGGTTTTACCATGCAGCATTTTTCTACTTCCAACAGCCCGCTGGTTAACGATTACATCACCTGTTTTGCATTCGATGAAAATACCGGCATCACCTATATCGGCACCACCAATGGCCTGTCGCGCCTGCAAACGCCGTATAGCAAACCGGCGCAGGATTTATCTCAATTACGCGGCTATCCCAATCCCTTTGTCCTGCTTGGCACGAATAGCTATTTTCATATCGAAAATCTGGTCCAGGGCGCCAGCGTGCACATTTTTACACCCGAAGGCAAATTAGTGCGAAAAATTGCATCATCGCAAATTTTCGGCTCCCGGGTGGATTGGGACGGCCGTAACAATCACGGCGAATGGGTGGCCAGCGGCATCTACCTTTACCTCGCCACCACCGAGACCGGACTCTCAAAGGTGGGTAAAGTGGCGGTGGTAAGGCCGTGAGCGCCGGGAAAAAAATATTGATTTCAATCCCTCAACGTTGATTAGAAGCGAACATAAAACCGTCGAACGCTTGCCAATGAATAGCTCAATTCATTCATCGAACCTATCCATCACCGACACCGGCGAACGCATACTGCCAACCTCGGAGGGCGAGGTCAGCTATGTATTCACCCGGCACAAGTTTGCATACGAGTATATCCAGTCGTTTGTTGATAACAAAGACGTCATTGATGTGGGTTGCGGTTCGGGCTATGGCAGTCATATTTTAGCGCAAAGAGCCAGACGGGTGACCGGCATCGATCATGAGGCCGAGGCCATTCGTTTTTGCCGCCGGCATTATGCCGCAGCCAATCTCGAATTCATTCGAGCGGATGCATCTACCTTTGTGCCGGAATCCCGCTACGACCTGGCCGTTTGTTTGCAGGCGATCGAGCATTTCGCCGATGTGTCCGCGTTCCTCGACCGGCTGATGCAGATGGTCAAACCCGGCGGCATGATCTTTATCAGCACGCCCAACGTGCGTAAAAAATATAAAGGGACGAAAAAGAATCCTTATCATCACAGCGAGATGAGCCATGATCAGTTCGTCGAAATTTTACGCGATAAATTCGAACGGTTCGACATGCTCGGCGTCGCCTATGCCCGTCGCAACCGTTTGCGCAGTGTTTTGGCAAAAATGCCATTTTACCGGTGGGGCCGGTTTATCAAACGATCGAGCAGGATAAAAAAAATCGCTGGTCGCGCGCTTGATTTGACCCGGTTCGAGGTGATCCGCGAGGGTCTGGCGGAACAGGCGGCGGATTTATTGGCTGTATGTCATGTGCCCTGATCAGCGGTTGTATCTCGATCTGTTCCATCCCGGTCTGTCCTGTCTGTTGCCGCTGGGGCGCTAACGATAAAAATGAGAAAATTCGAACAAAAACGGTCCTATTTTGAAAAATCTTCTTGATAATAATCCCACAATTGATTTAATTTAGTTTCACAGGATCGGGCAAATTAATCATATCATAAATCGTATCTGTTATCATAAATCGTATCTGTCTATCGATGCTGCAATCACTTTACATAAAAAATTATGTCCTGATCGATGAAATTCACATCGATTTTCAGCCTGGATTGAACATCATCACCGGTGAGACCGGAGCGGGCAAATCCATCCTCATCGGCGCCCTGGGCGCCCTGCTCGGTGATAAATGGAACAGGGACATCATCCGCGCCGGTGCGGATAAAGCCATTGTTGAAGGTGAGTTTGCGCTCAAAAACCTGAACGGGCTGCAATCATTTTTCAAGACCAGAGAAGTGGACGAATCGATCGATCTGCTCCTCATTCGTCGCGAAGTGAGCGGCAGCGGCCGCAGTCGTTGTTTTATCAACGATCAGCCCGTCGCCGTCGACGTGCTGACTGAACTGGGCGATCTGCTGGTGGATTTGCATGGACAGCATGCGCATCAGCTGCTGCTGCGGGTGCCCTACCACGGCGAATACCTGGATGCTTTTGCCGGATTAAGCCAGGATTTGGCACGCCTGAAAACGTCGTTTCAACAATTCACCGCAAATATCAAGAAATTGGCTGAAATTGAAAAAAAGGCGCAGGATGCGGAACAATCGCGCGATTTTATGCGATTTCAGCTCAAAGAGATTACGGCGATTGCGCCACAGCCGGATGAGGATGAAACGCTGAAAACGGAAGAGCATATCTTGCGCAACGCTGAAACACTGGCCGAAAAAACCTCGCAATTGTTCCAGAAACTGTACGAGGCGGAAGGATCGGTCAGCGAACTATTGAGCGCTGCCGAAGCCGATTTATCGCAATTAGCCCAGATTGATGAGACCTTCGCGCCCATGGTGAGCGAATGCCAGAACGCCCGCATTGTCGTAACAGAACTGGCAAAGACCGTGGGGGCGTACAGGAACAACATCTCCTTCGACCCGGAGCGGCTGGAAAAAATCAGGACGCGTGCGGCCAACATCGCCAATCTGAAGAGAAAATACGGCGGCAGCATCGATTCCGTGCTCACTTATCAGAGGAAATTGGAGCAGGAACTGGCGCTGGTCGATAACCTGAACGAAACCATCGCGGCCCTGAAAGAGCAGATTGAGGTCGACCGGCAATCCGTGGCCGAGTTAAGCCGGTATGTTTCCGATCAACGGCGTCAGGCCGGGCAAAAACTCGGCGAGGGCGTGGTGGCTGCGTTGCATCATCTGGGCATGGCGCGGGTGCGGTTCGATGTTCGCCAGAACCATACGCTCTCCTCGGAAGAGCCGATTATTTATGTGGATGGCGAATCGGTGCGCGTGGGTCCGCGCGGGTATGATCAAATCGAATTCATGCTGTCCGCTAATCCCGGCGAAGACCACAAACCGTTGGCCGATGTAGCCTCCGGCGGCGAAATATCGCGGGTGATGCTGGCGCTCAAATCGCTGCTGGCTGAAGCGGATAAGGTCCCGGTTCTGATTTTCGACGAAATCGATATCGGCATTAGCGGGCGCATCGCCCAGGCGGTTGGGCGCAGCCTGCGCAATCTATCGCGGTCACATCAGGTCATCTGTATCACCCATTTGCCGCAAATTGCCAGCATGGCGGATCATCATTTTTTGGTGGAAAAGAAGGACGATGGTCGTTATACCCGCACCACCATACGACCATTGAAACAAGACGAACGGATCAGGCAAATTGCTGCGCTGGTGGGCGGTGAACTGGTGACAGAAGCGCATCTGCGCAGTGCCGAGGAGTTGATGGAAGAGGCCGCCAGGATGGAAGAGCCCGATGACCATTGATCCAATGATAAATCATCGCCGGTACTTTTTAAGCTTGCCGAAATCCAAAAACACGGCAATCTGACAAAAATCCCAACAGAATCACATTTCAAACAAGATTTCATTAAGAAACTATTGTTTTTTTCAAGAAAATTTATTTAATTAGTATGATTTATGGTTCGCATCAGGACTGAGTAAACAGAACGCTCGGCTGCTTTGCATAATGTCCATGAGTAAGAAACAAAACAGGTAGCGGATTGATTTTTTTCATCTTGAATTTGAGGTGTTGAACAAGATGGATACCTGATTGTTAGCAAGGGCATTATATTGCATCAAATGAATGAGGTTCGTATGAGAGGCAACAAATTAACCACTTGGTCGGTCACGTTTTTACTCCTCATCGTCGCCATTGGTTTTTTTCTCGTTTGCGCGCAACAGCGCGCTACGGTATCGGGGGGTGATGAAGTGGCCTCTGATGATGATGAATTCAGGCAACAATTGCTGCAGCTTATGGAATTGACCGAAGACTCGGACCAGCAACCGCCGCCATTAGAGGAGCAGGACACCTCGGTTACGCCTCCGGCAGGCGATGAATCGGATGTGGCTGTCGGTGAGGATGATGTGATGTCGTTTCTGTTAGCCGAGAACGAACAACCGTCTATTCCTCCGGAAGGTTCCCAAACCATGCAGACGGATGACCTGGCCTTATCCCCCGAAATGTTCGAGACGGTGAACCAGGACATCAAGCGTCTGGAAAAACGCCTCGAGCGCAAGACGATGACGATCGATAGCATCAAGCGCGTCATCGAGAATCGCGACCGGCGACTCAAAGAACTGGAGAGCCAGCCCAGGGCGCAAGCGTCAACGACCGGGGGGGCAGGGCGGATCGGCAGCCGTAGCAGTAGAAACCCGGTTGATCCGGCTTTCGCCTCCACCTATCAATCAGGGCGCAGCCATTTTGAGCAGTTCAGGTATCCTGCCGCCATCGAAGCGTTTCAAAAGCTGCTAAAAGAATACCCGAATCACACCATGGCTGATAATTGCCAGTACTGGATCGGTGAATGCTACTATGGGCTGAAGCAATACCAGCAGGCCATTGTAGAATTTCAAAAAGTATTTGCCTATTCCGAGACCGACAAGCATGATGACGCCCAACTGATGATCGGCCTGTGTTATATGCGTAGCGGGCAAAAAGACAAAGCGCAAAAAGAATTCGAGACGTTTCTCAATAATTACAGCACAAGCGAATATGCCTCTATAGCCAAGCGTTATTATCGCAATATCTAAGCATTTTTTACTGCAGGGTGCGCAGGCGGGGGCATCGTCATCGATTCTACGGTTCGGGATTTAAACCTCATTCTATTTGCGAATAATATCCATTAAACGAGAGAGAAGAGACGGTGACTCCATTTGTACACCTGCATAATCATTCCCATTACAGCCTTTTGGACGGCGCCTGTCGTATTGACGACCTGGTAGATACTGCGGTAGCTTTCCAGATGACCGCCCTGGCTCTCACCGATCACGGAAATCTCCATGGTGTCATAGAATTTTTCAAAAAATGCAGCGAAAAGGGCGTCAAGCCCATCATCGGCTCCGAAGTATACGTTGCACCGGAAAAACTTGACGTAAAAGTTTCCCAAACCGGTGGCGCCGGCACTTCTTTTCATCTGGTGCTGCTTTGCAAGGATGAGATTGGCTATAAGAACCTGATGAAACTCGTCTCCATCGGCTATCTCAAGGGATTTTATTACAAACCGCGCGTCGATAAAGAGGTTTTGACACAGTATCATGAGGGATTGATAGCGCTCAGCGCCTGCCTGAAAGGGGAAGTAGCCCAGCGGTTGCTCAAAGATGGGGAGGAGCGGGCGCGGGCCACGGTTCAGGAATACCTCGACATATTTGGCGAAGATTTTTATCTGGAGGTACAAAACCACGGTTTGCCGGAAGAGGAACAGGCGCGTCAGGGTATCGTTGCTATTGCCGACGAGATGAATATTAAGGTGGTGGCCACCAACGATATCCATTATCTGCGCAGGGAGCATAGCGAGGCGCACGACATTTTGCTGTGTCTGCAGACCGGCAAGGATTTCGCCGATCCCAATCGGTTGCGATACTCTACCAATGAATTATACTTTAAGAGTGGCGATGAAATGGCCGGGCTATTCCCCGATCATCCGGAATTTCTGCAAAACACGCTATTGGTGGCGGAAAAGTGTGATCTGCAATTAACATTCGGAAAATTCCATTTGCCGATTTTCACCTTGCCTGAATCCAAAGCCCACAAATCATTGGATGAATATCTCGCCGAGCAGGCATGGGAAGGATTAAAACAGCGCTATGAGCAGGTCACACCCGAGATCGAGAGCCGATTACAATACGAGTTGCAGGTCATCGCCGAAATGGAATATGCCGGCTATTTCCTCATTACCGTCGATTTTATTCGCTATGCCCGCAGCCGCAATATTCCGGTAGGGCCGGGACGAGGCTCTGCCGCCGGCAGCCTGGTGGCCTATTGCCTCGGTATCACCAATCTCGATCCCATCCATTACGGCCTGATTTTTGAGCGGTTCTTGAATCCGGAACGCGTTTCCATGCCCGATATCGATATCGATTTTTGCTATGAGCGGCGTGAGGAAG
>JAFGSU010000131.1 GCA_016934435.1 Candidatus Zhuqueibacterota bacterium
AAATTTTGAAATGATTACAAAGATACACGTTCTGGAAAAGGTCATTCATCCTAAAAAAATTTTGCTTCCATCTTATCATTGCAATTAAATTCTTGTCTTTTTAAAAAATATTTTGCACTATTATTTGGTCGGGATCGAATATATCAAACCATGCTTTTGCCCGAATCAGAGGAGAGGCGCATGATGTTCGCGTTCGCTGTGTTATTGCTGTTGACGTCGGTCAGTCGGCTGATGGGCCTGGATATGCAGATCATTTCCGATACACAACGCGGCTGTGTGCCACTGCCGGTGCGATTACAGGCTGAAGTATCGGGCGGCAGCGGATTTTACCACTGCGTCTGGGATTTTGACGATGCCGACGGCATCCAAGTCGATAAAATCGGTAAAAGTGTCACCTGGCTGTACGGTTTTGCTGGATCATACACCATCACATTAGCCGTGACCGATTCCGACGGCCTATTCGGCAAAGCGTCGCTGTCCGTTCAGGTTGATTCCTCCTCTTATCAGAGCCACCCAGCTATCGAACTAATCGGACAACATTTCAAAACACCCCATATCATCGAGGGCTACAGCATCAGCCATACATCCGGCAATGCCATCAATATCATCCATTGTTCCAATGTCATCATTCGCAATAATTATATTGTTCATTGTGACAGCTCTAAAACTGCCGGCGGACCCAATCAGAACGGCACAGCCATCTATGTACAGGACAGCCGCCAAATCCGCGTCGAGGGCAATATTTTGCTCGACAACCTGCGCGGAATGAACATCTGCGCCACACCGAAAAGGTATTCCATATCGGTTTATCCGAATCCATATTCCCTCACCTCAGAATTACCGCTCACCTTTACCAATATCCCTGAAGACGCCATCGTCACACTCTATGACACACTCGGCAGAGTGGTGGCGAAATTAAAACCTGAGCAAAAAGCGGGCAGCAACAGTTTATTCTTTGCTGGTTTCCGTCTTTGCAGGTTGCATCCGGCCTCTATTTTTATCAAATTCATCACACAATCGGAAAACTTGTATTGCTAAAATGATCGCTATCAACTCACGAGAGCTCCATCCATCTCCGATATCATCTTTGAACGTTCAAATCCATTCAGGCAGGTATTCATCGAGGAGATCGAAATATTATCCTATGTTTTTATAAATATTCTAACTTGACGCTTGCCTTTTATGATTTGATTTTGTATACTATAACAAGCGCTATTATGATACCCACATTCGGTGTTAACCCGCGAACTGAACTGAAAATGTGCTACCCACAGGGTTATCTAATTAACCTGCAGGCACCGGATCGGTGTGGTGTCATAGCCGCTTTGTGAGGAAAACGCAGTTATTCGGACGACCGTCCGCGCCATCGTGATCCATATCAGACAGCCCTTCACGGTTCGATTGTCGGAAACCGATGGAGAAGGTACGTTCCAATTTGGAAAATTTATAATCGCATCCATTCTGAATGCAACCATTCCGTAACAGCAGCCTTGCCTTACGCATTTTTTCATTTCTGCAATCGAGGGCGGATTAAGCTTTCATTTTAGAAGGGTGAACCGGAACGAGCACATCAGATTGCCCACTACCGTCCCTGTGCAGTGGAAAGGGTGTGAGCATGACAGAAAGACCGATCTCATCGAAACCAGCAAAAAGCCTCAAGCCGAAAAACGCGCCTGCTGTCGCGCGAGCAAAACAGGACAAAGACAGCTTAGCAGGCGGATCGCCCAAGTCGACCATGGAACATTCGGAAACGAAAACGACCGTTCGGTTACGGCAGGAAAATAAAGAATTAAAAGCCGAGATAGAACGATACCGACTGGCCGTGGCGGAAATGCGCAAATCGGGTGAAAAGTTCTACCAGGCGTTCCACGCCTGTTCGATTGCCATTTCGATCACTACGATTTCGGATGGTCGTTTCATCGATGCTAATGATGCTTTTTATGCCATGTTCGGTTACAGTCGAGAGGAAATCATCGGCCATTCGGTGCATGCATTGAACTTTTGGGATGATCCCCGCCGGCACCGCCAGCTTTTAGCGCGCGCAAAAAAGGCACCCTGTCTCCGTGATCTGGAAATCGGCTTTCGCAGGAAGGATGGGCAACTGATTGTCTGCAAGACCTGTCTTAAAATTGTTAAAATAGAAGGTAAACGTTGCAGTCTGGTCATGTATGAAGACGTCACCGAGCGAAAGCGTTCGGAAGAAAAATTACAGGCGGCCAAAGAGTATGCAGAAAACCTGATTCAAACGGCCAACGCCATCGTAGTCGGTTTGGATTTACAGGGAAATATCACCGTGTTCAACCAGGCGGCAGTCAAGATCACCGGCTATTCGCGTAAAGAGCTGCAGGGTCGTAACTGGTTCAAAGTTTTGGTGCCGAGAGAGCGTTACCCCGAAGTGTGGAGCATCTTTCAACGCTTGAAAAACGGTGAACTGCCGAAAAATTTTGAAAATCCCATCCTGACGAAAAACGGAGAAGAGCGCTATATTGTCTGGCAAAACAACGAATTGCGAGAAGGCGGACAGATCATCGGTTCGGTGTCGTTCGGAATCGACATCACCGATCACAAGCTCTCCGCCGTGGCGTTACAGCTATCGGAAGAAAAATTCGCCAAAACGTTTCGCGCCAGCCCGGCGGCGATTGCGGTGACCAGACTGGAGGACGGCCATCTGCTCGACGTCAATCCGTCGCTGGAAAAATTGTTCAAGTATAAACGTGACGAGCTCATCGGACGGACGACCCTGGAGCTGGGCATCTGGGCCGAAGAAAATGATCGCCGCCGCTTCATGCAGCAGCTGCAGAGAGACCATTCCGTTCGCGATTGGGAATGCCGTTTTCGCACCAGCCAGGGTAAGATTATCACTGCTCGGGTTTCGGCAGAGGTGATCGAAATACATGGTGTGCCGTGCATCCTGTCGGTTATACTGGATACCACCAAACAAAAACACATCGAAGAAGAATTGGCCAGGCACCGCGAACATCTTGAGGAGATGGTTAAAGAACGCACCGCGGAACTGGCGATTGCCAAGGAACAGGCTGAAGCTGCCGATCGATTGAAATCGACTTTTCTGACCACCATGTCGCACGAAATTCGTTCGCCGATGAACACCATCCTCGGTTTCACACAATTGCTGATCCACGACGCGCAACTGACCTCCTTGCAGCAGCAGTACCTGGAGACGATCAGCAGCAGCGGCGAGCATCTTTTGAACCTCATTAATAATATACTGGAAATGTCCAAAATCGAAGCCGGGTATACGGCCCTGAATATCGGCGCTTTCGACTTTAACAGCCTGTTAGCCGATTTGCAGTCGATGTTTCGCCTGCGCACCGAGGCCAAGAACATCGATTTTTCCATTGAAATAAACGGCGCTGTACCGCGTTTCATTATTACCGATGAGGGCAAACTGCGACAGATAATAATCAATCTCCTGGACAATGCCATCAAGTTCACCGATCAAGGCCGAATTCTGCTGCGATTTCGCGCCGAACATCAGGGGGGTAAAAAATATCGTATTTTTGCCGAAGTGGAAGATACCGGAGTTGGCATCCCGGCCGCCGATGTCAAGCTGCTCTTTCACCCTTTTCATCAGGCGCAACCGAGGTGGAGCGTTGCAAGCAGCAGCGGCACGGGTTTGGGATTGACCATCAGTCGCGAGTTCATACGGCTGATGCATGGTGACATTTCGGCGCAAAGTCGATTGGGGCACGGCAGTGTATTCCGTTTCAATATTCTCGTCGACGAGGCAGAGTCGATGAAGCTCTGCGACAAACCGCTTTCACAGCGGGTAACAGGCCTCCTGGACGGATCATCCGAGAAACGCGTGCTGGTCGTGGACGACCAGGAGGATAATCGCGAGCTGTTTTATCGCTTGCTTGCACCGGTCGGATTTAAAGTCCGCCGCGTCGCCAGCGGCAAAGAAGCGCTGAAAGTGACCGAATCCTACCGGCCGCACCTCATCGTCATGGACATGCGCATGCCCGTCATGGATGGTAGCGAAGCGATCAGGCGCCTGAGAGCGCTGCCGCAGCGCCGAAGGTTGAAAATCATGGGCGTCAGCGCCAGCGCCTTTGAAGAAGATCGTCGCGGCGCCCTCGCGGCCGGCGCTGACGATTTTCTCAGCAAACCCTTTCGGGAACAGGAATTTTATGAAAAAATCGGCCAGTTGCTCAAGATCGCCTATCGATACGAAGAGCTAACCACCGCAGAATCGGGTGGCACCCCCATGGCAATTTCATCGCAGGATATATCCGTGCTTCCACCCGACCTGATCGATCAACTCCGCCAGGCTACAACCATCGGCGATTTTGATCGGGTGATGGAATTGCTCGAACAAGCTGAAAACCACGATCCCGCTGTCGCACAAGCTCTGCGCCGACTCGCCGACCGATACGACGCCCAACGACTGCTCGATCTGATTGATTAGGGAGGGAACAGGTCATGCAAGACCCGATTCTGGTGCAAAGCGAAAAAAAGATTTTGATCGTCGACGATACGCCGGCTAATGTGCAGGTGTTGGCCGGGATGTTGAAAAAAAGGGGCTACAAAATAAGGATCTCGTTGAACGGCCGTCTGGCTCTGCAGGCAGCCAAAAAAGACCCGCCCGATTTAATTCTGCTGGATATATCCATGCCGGATATAAACGGCTTTGAAGTATGCAAAAATCTCAAGGCGGATGAGCAACTCAGAGACATTCCCGTTATCTTTATCAGCGCCCTCACCGATACCCTTGACAAAGTGCAGGCTTTTTCCGTCGGCGGCGTCGATTATATGACCAAACCTTTTCAACTGGAAGAAGTCGAGGCTCGTGTCGAAACCCACCTGATGCTCAAATCCGCCAGAGAGTACCTGAAGGAAAGAAACCAGATTCTCGAACACATCTTTTCCCGTTACGTCTCTCCCAAAGTGCTGGAACAGGTGAAAACAAAACCGATCAACGACCTGTTAAAAATGGAGCGGCGCCAGCTGACCTTGCTATTTACCGATTTACGCGATTTTACTTCGCTGACCTATCAATACCCCCCCGAAGTTATTCAGGAGACCATTTCCTCCTCGCTCGATATCCTGGTCGACTGCATCGAAACATTCGATGGTATGATCGATAAATTTTTAGGGGATGGATTAATGGCGATATTCGGCGCACCCATCCAACAGAACGATCATAGCTGGCGGGCCATCAAAGCTGCAATGGCATTGCAAAAAACCCATCGTCTGTGGATGGCGCAACGCACAGCCCAGAACAAGCCAGCCAGACCCCTTGGAATCGGCATTGCCACAGGTGATGTGGTTGTAGGCAATTACGGCACATTAAGCCGGATGGAATATACCGCTCTGGGACAAACCGTTATCCTCGCTTCTCACCTCTGTTCAGCTGCCGAAGGCGGAGAAATCCTGACAACACCCTATACCTGTGAACAAGCCAAGCTTCAAATCACCCGGAGACCCAATCAATCCGAACACGTTCACTTTATGTGTGAAAACAAAGGCAAGCTATCATTTAAAAATTTCCAGCAACCCGTTGAAGTGATCTCCATCGTCGATTCCAAGGTGCCTCTGGCAATACAGGCGAAATAACATCTTTCTGAAAGAAAATAAACCGCGTTTTCCGGCTATTCGTTCATTCCATTTCAGCCCTCTTCGGTTACGAACAAGACCGCCTCTTAGATTGCCGTCTGTAAAATCTGCATCCTCGATTCCCCCGGGCAAAAATCCGGGCGCACTATTTTTTTCTTTACTTTTTGCCAGAAATTGGTTATATAGTTCATTACCAATGACACCGATTCGGCGCCTGCAAGCTAATGGGTCAACCATGTGAGTAGCATATCTTCAATTCACTTTGCGGGTTAACACCGAATGTGGGGCATGAATAATGGCTAATCCTATCCATTCAGTAATTACAAACTTGGGAGCGTAAATGAAAGCAATGCGTAAGCTGACCCCCGATGAGATTACGACGTTAAAGAATCATAATTGCAGCGCGGAAAACTGGGATTGGATTCAGGTAGCGCCCGATTTTGACGCACAGCGCATTCAATCCACCCGGTTCTACGGCCGCAACAGTATCGGGAATAATACCGGCCATGTCCAGATCGACGGCATCGACCGTCCCTGCGGCATTTACGGCGCCGTCCTCAAGAATTGTCGGATCGGCGATCAGGTTTTCATTGCCAACGTTAGTTCGGGCATACAAAATTATACCATTGCAGACCAGGTGGTTATTGAAGACGTTCATCAAATCATGACGGAAGGGAAAAGTCGTTTCGGCAACGGTGTGCGAGTAAACAGCCTCAATGAGGGCGGCGGTCGCAAAGTCACCTTGTTCGATGACCTGAATGCGCAGGTTGCCTTTTTGCAGGCGATATACAAGCAGGATGATCGTTTCCAGGCAAATCTGGAAAAATTGATAAATCTTGCCGTTGAGGATAAAAGCCGGGCTCACGGTACCATTGCGTGTGCGGCGGTCATCCGTGGTTGTAAAACCATAAAGAATGTAAACATCGGTCCCTTTAGCGTAATAACCGGCGCATCTGAATTGAGTGATGGCACGATCGCAAGTTGCCGAGAGGATCCGACTATCATCGGTTCCAATGTTATCATGCGCAATTTTATCGTGTCCGAAGGCGCTCAGGTCCATGAAGGATCGGCGCTGGAACATGTATTCATCGGACAGGGCGTTCGGGTGGGCAAGAATTTTTCCGCCGAACATTCATTGTTCTTTGCCAACTGTGAAATGTTTCATTCCGAAGCCTGCTCCATTTTTGCCGGGCCCTATACCGTCACGCATCACCGTTCGACGCTGCTGATCGCCTGTATGTTTTCATTTTACAATGCCGGCAGCGGCAGCAACCAGAGCAATCACATGTACAAGTTAGGACCGGTGCACCAGGGCATTCTGGAAAGAGGCTGCAAAACCGGTTCCTTTTCTTATCTGTTGCTGGAAAGCCATGTGCCGGCGTTCAGCGTTGTGATCGGCAAACATATGAGCAATATCAATGTGCCCGATTTACCCTTCTCCTATATTTCCGAAGACGCGTCCAGGTCCCATTTAATTCCCGGCAAGAACCTCTTCTCCATCGGCACCGTGCGCGACGGCGCCAAGTGGCCGGCGCGGGATCGCCGCAAGTCGTCCGTCAAACGAGATTTGATTGTGTTCGATGTTTTTTCGCCTTATACGGTCGAAAAAATGCGCCGCGGCCGCGATACGCTGCAAGAACTCTATGATAATGCAGCCAAAGAGCAGGAAGCCGTGCATCATGGTGGTGTCGTCATTAAACGATTGTTGCTGCGCAAGGGCGCGAAATACTACGGCATGGCGGTGGATCGCTATCTGCTGGGCAAGGTGTTTGAGAAGATAGAAGAACCGGCGGAAGAGACGAGGTGGGATAAGATCGCCGCACAATTACAACCAGCCACAATCCAGCATCCGGCCTGCTGGGTTGATTTGGCCGGATTGTTAGCGTTAAGAGAAAGAATCGACGCTGTGATCCGATCGGTCGCCGAAGACAAAATTGAAACGTTGGATGGACTGTCAGCCGAGCTGGAAAAGATTTTTCGGGATTACAAGATGGACGAATGGGCGTATGTCTGTCACGCTTTTGAGCAGGAATATGGTTGTGCGCCGCAGGCGCTGGACAAGGAAAAAATGAGCGCTCTCATCGCTCGCTGGCAGGAAGCGGCCGGGGCGCTGAACGCGCTGACTTTGGCGGATGCACAGAGCGAATTCGCCGATTATGCCCGCATCGGCTATGGTCTGGGGGCTGTGGAAGAAGAAAGGCTCAAGGATTTTGAGGCGGTGCGCGGCAGCGTGGCGACCAACGAGATTATTCAGCAGTGCCAAGCGGAAGGTGAGGCTATTAAAGATCGGGCGGCGCGGCTGTTGGAGCTGGTGAAACGGTTTTAGAGCGGATTGCCGGTGGCGATAATCAGGCCAGAGGGCGAAAAGCTTTCCGAATGGAACAGATAGAAGGGTCATAGTCCTTTATTCCGTCATTCTGGGGTTTTGCAGGCCGTCAAAAAGTACATTTTTTGACATCATTGAGTAAGGTCCACCATCCACGTGGACTCTACATAATTGCAATGGGAGTAGCGCATAATCCTACAACCAAGCCCAGGTGCGCTGACATTCCCCTCCGCGGTTCTTAGGAGGTATCGGAAGCTCCCTTGCGCGTCTGATCAGATGGGCCCCATCTCAAAGATGGAGCCCATTTTTTTATCGAGTCACCAACGACGCGCATTTGCACGGCACCATTGTCATCGACGATAAAGTCAACTACATCCCCCGGCTGTAATTTCAGCCGATCGCGCACCTGTTTTGGAATCGTAACTTGCCCCTTGGCGGTAATGGTTGTTTTCATAACTTCCACCTTGAAACTGTTTATTTTCCTTACAAAAAGTAAGATTTCTTTACAATAAAGTCAAGAAAAGTTTGTTCGACAAGCGGTAGGGTGATTTCCGTATCATCGGGACGGCAAAGGCGGGAACGGCTATTTACGATATCCGGCGGATCGGAACAAAAAAAAAAGCCCCGAGATTGCTCTCAGGGCTTGAATTAAAATCCGGCAACGTCCTACTCTCCCGTACGGTTTCCCGAACAGTACCATCGGCGTTGGAGGGCTTAACTTCCGAGTTCGGAATGGGATCGGGTGGGACACCTCCGCTATGGTCACCGGAATTTTTTCACAATTTGAAATTAGATATGCGAGTCTATAACCATCTGCTGCCGATATAAAAGTTTGGTTAAGTCGCACGGCTTATTAGTACCACTCGGCTGAATCCGTTACCGGACTTACACCTGTGGCCTATCGACCTCGTAATCTACAAGGAGCCTTTAGTCCGCCTATGGCGGAGGGATATCTATTCTTGGGATTGGCTTCGCGCTTAGATGCTTTCAGCGCTTATCCTATCCGGACTTGGCTACCCAGCTATGCCGCTGGAGCGACAACTGGTGCACTAGAGGTCCGTCCACTCCGGTCCTCTCGTACTAGGAGCAGCTTCCCGCAAATATCCTACGCCTGCCACAGATAGGGACCGAACTGTCTCGCGACGTTCTAAACCCAGCTCACGTACCGCTTTAATTGGCGAACAGCCAAACCCTTGGGACCTTATCCAGCCCCAGGATGCGATGAGC
>JAFGSU010000132.1 GCA_016934435.1 Candidatus Zhuqueibacterota bacterium
GCCGTTCCACCTCCGCTCCCTGCACATCCTCTACAAAGATGACAAAATGGGGAACGCCGGTGTCGATCAGGCCGCCGGCGGTGTAACCATCCTCTGTAATGATATCGACATCGAGGCGATACGGTCCGGGGGGGATAAATTCGGTGGTGATCCGGTTGCCGTCAACGACGGCGTGGTAGATGTTGCCATTGATTTCAAAGCGCGCCGTTTTGTCGATGATGCCGAGGCGGGCGGCAAAATGGACGATGGCGCGCGAACCATTGCCGCACATCTCCGCGATTGAGCCGTCGGCATTGATGTGCACGTACCGGAAATCCGCCTCTTTGCTCGATTCGAGCAGAATGACGCCATCGGCGCCGACGCTGCGCCGGCGCCGACATATCCGGCTGAAAAATGCGGCATCGCGCACCGCCTGCAACCGACCATCCCGATTATCGATGAGGATGAAATCGTTGCCGGTGGCGGAGATTTTTAAGAAATTAATCGGCACTCCTACAGGCTTTACTGGTTTTCCGTCTTGAGGCTAAAAGTCCTGAACATGAAAAATAGCACGTTATTTCTCACCTTCAGGAGTGATTGAAATATTTTATTTTCGTTATGTGAAGAGGGTGTCTAAAAAGTCCAAAAAATGTATAGATTCGACGTTATTAGTGCCTTCTCCCCCTGTTTCTCAAGGAGCCCTCCGTCCGATTTTTGGAGGAGAGAAGGACAGGATGAGGAGGCCATGCGGTCACTTAACTATATTATTCGATGGCTGTTATTGTACTTTTTGGACACCCCCCAATCCCTGACGCTCTGCGTCGTAGCAATTGTCACAGCAAAGGATCGGTGTATTACACAGATTTGCAGCAACGGCGGTTCTGATCCTATATCGTCCCTAACGGGACTTGCCTTATTCACTAATGTGTTGCTACAAATATACCGTCCCTAATGGGACTTTCTTATTCACTAATGTATTGCTACAAATATACTGTCCCTACCGGGACTTGCCATATTCTATACTCATTTGCTATAAATATACCGTCCCTAGTGTGACTTTTATCTGCTTACCACAATTTGAGGGTGTGTGAAAACACAACGCATAATCACACAATGTCAAAGCCGCAGATACGACATAAATTTACCTTGCGGCTTGGCGCCCTTGCGCCCTGGCGTTAAATATTAAAAGCTAACGCAAGGATGCAAAGATGCTATTAATTTTATATCTGCGGCTGTCCCAAAAGTCCGATTAAACAAGTCTGACATCCATAATTAGTGGTTTTTTTGCCTCCGCGCAGCCTTTAACGCATCATACCGCTCATTTTCTTCATCTTGTATCCCGCCGGCAGATCAAAAATACCCGCCGGCGCCTTGCCTTCCTTGAACTCCACTAACTCCTGCGACGATTTCATCGTCTGGCCCATAATCGTATTGGTCGTCACGGTCAGGACGTGGACGCCTTTGATTTTTTTCATCTCTTTCACCAGCTTGTCCATACCCGCCTTCATCGCCGGATTCATCTGCATGCTGGCGGATACATATTTGCTGTAGACGTTCAAGTCCATCTTGATATCTTCCGTCGCCCATACTTCCGAGGTAACATTCATCCCCATCACTTCCATGTTCTGCAAATATTTTTTACAGTTCCATTTGTTAATTTTTTTTGTCTCACCGGTGGGCGTGATGCTGATTTTTATGCCGAGGTCTTTCGGCATTTTTTCCGTCTGCATAGCGCTAAAATTCAACGGAATGGTCATATATGTTTTCTTCTCGTGATCGAGGGCATACATGAGATTCAAATCCAGGCGCACGATGCTGGAGCTTTTTTCCTGATCGCTGCGAATTTTATCCGCCGTGAACCAGATGCTCTGGAATGAATCCTGAGCCGGTTGCGTTTGCCCCATCATGGTGAAACTATCGGTGTGGTGTTTTTGCTTCATAAAAACGTCGCCCTGAGCCGAGACGACGAGAATAGATAAACAAAATATGAGTACGGTTGGGATCAGGGATTTGTTTTTACGCATTTTTACCTCCTGTGTTTATAGTGACAGTTATTTTGATGGTACAACTTTGGGGAGTTTTTGCCTGATCATATCCAGATACACGCCTTCGGCTTCCGCCGATTCGTGATCCAGCAATTGTTTTACCTCCACTGCCATCTGTTGTAGGTGTTGCTGCATATCCGGGTCGTTCAGGGCCAGGTCCTCATAGTCATCGGCCAATTCGGTGATGAAATTATCCGGAAAAGGCTTGCTGATCTGGATGCGGTCGATGAGCGACAGGCAGCGATTAAGGATTTCGAACAGGACTCTGCGGGCGATGGGCCATTTGCCTTCGTTGCGCAGCGTTTTGGCGCGGACGAACAGTATCTGGCAGGCATCGGCGATGAATTGCGGATCGATTTTTTGCGCCTGCGGGAAATCGAATATCTCCGCGACCTGTTCGCTGATGGCATCGGCTTCGTCCTGATGCCCCGGCGTCAAGAAAAACTGGCTCAATTCCGGGAATACTTCGATCAAATTCACCAGAATGTCGACCAGTTCCGTTTTATCCTTTTGCCGGATGGCTTTACGCAGGTTCTGATAGCTGATAAACGATCTGGGTTCATGCAACCATGTGAGCAAGAGCGCCACCTGATGCTCACAATGGGTACTGCCTTCCGGGCAATTGCAGCGGCCGAAAAACTGTTCACCATCCACGATCATTTCGACGCGATAGTTGCCTTTCGAGCGCACCGTTGCCTGCAAACCGTAGAGGGTCTGGAATCGATGGCGAACCCATCCGTTCTCGAATATTTGTTCCCCTCGCCGGTAAATTTCCTCGCTGGCGTAGGCCGAAACATCCAATGGTGTGATACGTGACGGCATACTTCATTCCCTTATCACTGTTCATGAGATGATAAGTGGCGCTATTTGCCACCCGCCGATTTTTTGGCTTCCCGAATTTTCTGGATGATCAGGCGGATGGCTTCTTTATCCAGATTGATATCTTTGCCGAATATCCCACCGCTATTTAAGCGTGGTCCGGACTTCTCTTCACTCACGGAACTTTGCAGGGCTCGAACCGGCGCAACGCCGATTTTTAGTGGATCCTGGTAATCCTTGATCAGCAGCAGCAAATTTCCTTTTTCTTCCTTTACATCCTTGATCTGCGACCAGGGTAAATATTCCAGTTTGGTGCCGAACGCCTTATCCACTTGGCTCGTACGGCTGATCAATGTTTCAAAACCGCAAATCGGCCGTACCGAAACCAATGCTTTTTCGCGGATCTGATAATGCAAGCCATAATAGATATGGCGATAAAAGGCGCTCAATACACCGATAATAAAAACAACAACAAAAGCAATTCGTGCGCCGTTCTGGGCGATCGCATCCTGACCGATGGCGTGTAACGCAATGGCGGCTAACAATCCCATGACAAACGCTCCTAACAACCAGCTGCCGATTTTCATGATAAAGCGCCCCACCGCCCGATGACGCCATTCTAACAACGTCACACCAAAATCACTTTTACGATCTTTTTGCCAAACTTTCATCTGCTGTAAAGCTCCTATTCCATGGCCGGTCAAACGGTAACCGTTCAGGTCAGATGGCGATTTATCCGTTCTGCCCGCCGGTCAATATCAAATTCAAAAATAACACCGATTCGGCGCCTGCAGGTTAATCAGGTAACCCTGTGGGTAACATAGTTTCGACGCCGTTGGTGGGTTACCACCGAATCTGGTGATAAGATACCTATGGTGCAATATACAAAAAAACAACTATTTTTATCAAGAAAATTA
>JAFGSU010000133.1 GCA_016934435.1 Candidatus Zhuqueibacterota bacterium
GAAATTATGACGGAGTATTTGCACATGAGGTTTTAATGACGCAAATCAAGAGAGGGATGGGACATGGTGTAAACAAAAAACACCCCGCTGAAATGGAGTGCAGCCCCGCGATGCAAAACAACATCAGCCGGAGCGATCGTGGTCTGCAAATTTGGAAAAAGCCGGGGGGGTGAAAGTTTTCCTTATTGGATCAGGTGCATGCGCCGCACTTTATGTATGGTTCCGTTGCGCAGGCGATAAAAATAGATGCCGCTGGGAACACTTTGGCCCGATTCATCGCGGCCATCCCAGACGATTTCATGGCATCCGGCCTGCAAGGTCTGATTGTATATCGTCCTGATATGCCGGCCTTGCAAATCATAAATGTTCAGGGAGGCGTGACCGGATTGCGGCAGTGAAAACGAGAGCGTCGTTTGGGCGTTAAAGGGATTAGGATAATTCTGTTGCAATACAACCTGTTCCGGAGCGGCGATTGAAATGGATACGGGATCATGAAAAGTTATTTGCCCTGAATAACTGATATCGGCCAGTTGATAGTAATAGGTTTTGCCGCTCACGACGGTGTCATCCAGATACCTGTAATGGTTTTCTTCCAGACTCGTACCCGCTCCGGGAATCATGTGATCATTGATTTTTACATAGCGCTCGTCATGGCTCTCTCGGCGGTACACATCAAATCCCAAATTGACTTTTTCGCTTATAGTCGTCCATTCGAGGTATACGGTATGCCCGGTAGCGTGCGCTGTGAACGCCGCCAGTTCGATGGGCAGGGCCATGTCGAATAATTCAAGGGAAGGCGTTTCTTCATCACCGGTCAGGTCGATGTCGTATTGATCCAGGACTTTTAAGTTGGAAGTGAGCTGATTCGGTGCGAGTACGCTGCGGGTACTGGTTTTTTGATAGCGGATTATCACATCAACAATAGAGACGGTATCCGGACTCAGGCTTGTAAATACGCCGCCGGTATAACCATACCTGAATGATACCCGGCCGAAATCGGGGCTGGATGGATCGTCATTGAATTGCTCCTGACGAAGGGAATACGAAGACTGAGGGAAAAATTGATTGGATAAAGTGACGTTTAGCACCCGCATGGCAAAATCATGATTGAGCAGAAAGCCGCCCTGGAACAGTTTAACCGCATGTTCGATGCTATCCCTGTTGATCGCCAGCAGGTTTAGGTGAAGGTTGGCTATTTCCGATGAGGATGAATCGGTTGTATTATTTACAAATAAAAGTTTGGAATCAATCAGGGGCGATCGCTTTTTCATAAATGTTGCTGTAATGGATTTATCCCCGTCCATCAGGAGATTTTCGGGATTGTTGCTGCCCTGAATATCGCCGCTCCATTTGATAAATTTCCAGTCTGAATCGGGAGATGCGGACACCTGCAGCAGTTCTCCCTGAAGATAGAATGGTTTCTCCAGATTTTTTTCGACCAAGCCCTGGCCGATGATATTGATATCCAGAGAACAGGTGGTTGGCGCAGGGCTTGCGCCTGTAATCACCATGGCAAAAACCTGTCGATCGGCATATAGATTATTTTTATGGTCAATTGTGATCAGATAAGAGCCGGCTATTGCCTCCGGGATTAAGACCTGTTCGACGTTATCGACCTGATTGTCGCCCCGGGTGGCTGCTGCCGCGGGATTGTCGCGGTCGAGTCGCCAGGGCATGGTTATTTTGCCGTCCTCCAGCCGCGTCAGGCGAAGATCGAGATCGTTGACCAGTACGGGGATATCAGGATCCAGGGCATAGAAAGGGGTTCCCGGAGGGTCCGTCCAGCAAATAGTGACTTTAAGCGGCTCCTGCCCGGCAGCATAAATTAGCAGAGAACAGGGCGCATTCGATTGCAGCTCCATTTCCTGTATGGTCATGGGATTCGAGCCGTTCTGCTGTATAACCCCTAACGCGCCTTCCGTGTTGAGCAATCCCCAGCCGGCCCGGTAATCGGGACCCTGATCGGGACCCGATTCATGGGCCGTATGAATGACCAGAGCCTTCACGGTCGAGGCGAGCATATAGTCCCCTTCATGGGTGTTGCCGTAATACTCCTGTAACAGCGCGAGGGAACCGGTGGCGCAGGGCGCTGCCATGGAGGTGCCGTTCAGCGTCGCATAGGCATCATCCGCTGTGCTGGAGGTAGAATACACATCCTGGCCATTGGTGACCAGGTCCGGCTTAATTCTGCCGTCATCCGCAGGTCCCCAGGAGCTGTAGTCGGTCATTTTGGAGGCGATATTCAGCGGATTATAATTATGGTCAAGGATATCGTCGATGGCGCCGACGGTGAGGATGTTTTTGCTGATTGCGTCATCGGAAAGAGAGTCATAAGGGCCGTCAGGACTGCGTTCGGTCGTGCTGATGATCCGGTAGCGACCGACCAGAATCCAGTATTGGGTGCCGGGCGCCGGGCCGGCATCGGCGCGCTCGTTTCCCGCGGACCTCACCATGAGATAATAAGGGGCATGATAGGCCATTTCATCCAGTTTGCGCGATGTTTCGGTGTACAATCCGAAAAAGTAATCCTCATCGTCGCTTATTGTGGGATCGCCCAGCCAGACCCATCGGTTATCCCCGAAAATATTGTACACCCACCCCGTGGCATGGCCGTATGAATGGTTGGATAACAACAAGCCGCCGGCTGCAGCCAGGGCCATTTCACCGATATCGTTATTCCAGTCATAGGCCTGTAATTCCGCATCGTAGGCCATTCCTTTTGCAGACGGAATGATGCCGGCGGCAATCAGGGTACCTGCGACATGGGTCGCATGCAGGCCGGTTGTTTTGATGGAATCCATTTTTGTGATGCGGCCGCCGAATTCCTGATGCGTTGTCAGGACGCCATCGCCGTCCCACGCCGCGAGAATCATATTTTTCCCCGTCAGATCAAAGTGGTTTGATCCGCCCGGCCAGGCGCAATCCGCCGTAACGGTTGAAGCCGCATGCAAATTGGCTGTGGCATAAAATAACGGGCGATCATGCCGAAAACGGACAAGCTCGAATATTTTGCCGCTGGGTAGAACTTGCTTGCGATCTATGTTTTGTTGTTGCGCCCATGCTTCGACCATACTGCGGTTTTCGTTGTATTCCTGCCGCCAACGGGCAGCCAGTTCCTGTAAAACAGATGTTCTTGTTTTTTTGTGCCGCTGTGGTGCATCAGCGGCATAAATAATCCCCGCTAACAGAAGAATAAAGATCGCAGCAATTCGGGTGTTCTTTTTAATGGAGATGGAATTCATTTATTACTTTTCCAAATATGGTGTAAACGCGCGAACTGAACTGAAAATGTACTACCCGCAGGCACCGAATCAATCTCTTTACACTTACTTTTACTGCTGATTAATGCCGGGCTACGAGCATGATTCAAACAAGTGTCCGATAGTAGGCACCGGTCCATTCATCAGTTCATGAGTATACACCGGTAGGCACGCAACAATGATGCCCTTTTTGGGCATTATTTTGCCGCGACATGGCACTATTATAACACCATGATATTTAAAGAGATATCATATTGCTACAATGTGAAAGAAAAGCATTAATGAGGTGTTAATGACTCAGGACTACTCAAGGAGTGGGTAATAAAGGCAACATCGGAAGAGATGCTGAGTTTACTTCAACCTCCATCCAACGTCATGCTTGAACAGTGTATTCATGCTCATCTAATGAATCTGACAAAAATTTATAAAAAATTACCAAGAATAACAAATTGAATGGCTTTATTCTATGATATATATCACTTTTTAAAAAAAAGTACTTGACAAATGGACAATTATTTTGTATTTTTAGGTGTACAGATGTTCATATAAGTGGAAGTATGTTTACCATGAAAAATGATTTAACTCCCAAACAACAGCAGGTATTACAGGCCATCAAGCGATTTCATCGTGAGAATGGCTATCCGCCGACGGTGCGTGAGCTGGCGGAGTTATTCGGTCAATCCTCCGCGGCGGGAATCCACAAGATTCTGCAGGTGCTTCAGGAAAAAGGAGCCTTGCGTCGGGGTGAGAGCGGCAAGTCGCGATCGTTCATGGTCATGGATGATTTGTTGGGGGAGGACAAAAGCCATCGCGCCCGGTCGTGTCCGATCATCGGCAATGTGGTCGCCGGTATGCCGCAGCTTGCTGTGGAAGAGAGGGAAGGGGAATTGTATCTCGACTCCGACTGGGTCGGGCAGGAGGATATTTTTCTGTTGCGCGTGCGCGGCCACAGTATGATCGATGCCGATATTCGCGACGGCGATCTGTTAGTGGTGCAGATGACGCAGACGTGCAGGAACGGCGATATTATTATCGCTTTGCTCGAGGAAGAGGCCACGGTGAAGCGTTTTTACAAGGAAGTAGAACGCATTCGCCTGCAGCCGGAAAATCCATCCATGCAACCCATTTATGTAAATAAGGACGATCCCAATTTCCGTATTATCGGCAAGGTGAAAGGATTATTAAGAAGGTATTAAATGATGATGATCGATACAAAAAATAGTGCCGTTGACACGGTTGCCGAAAATCGAACAATAATAAACCGGATGCAGCCCTGTACCACTAATCCGGAAGCGGTCATGCATTCGGCCATTGGAAAAGTTAATCGTCTGTATGGCCACATGCAGGAACGGACCGGTTTTGCTGCAACCGATTTTAACACCTACTTGAAGGTACGCGAACCTCAACTTTTGGCTAAAATGAACGCCGTTTGGAAGTTGATCGATTGTGATATTTATTATCGATTTCTGGACGGCCGATTGCAAGAAAAAGAATTTCGTAACTGGCGAAAGCATTTGAGTGAATGGGTCGATGTATTGCGTTCGGCCATTGAATTATATTGCCTGCATCGGATCGATGTCGTCGAGTCCGACAAGGTCTTTGTTCAAAGCAGCACGAGTGTATAAGGGCTGGTAAAGTAATGCGGTGTGACGCGGCAGCTAATTGAAAATGCGATGATTGCTGTTTATGCAAAGCGATCGATCTCTTCTTTCAAGCGCACAGAAGCTGTCTGCAAAACCGGAGAAATATAAACTGAGGTGATATCATGGCAAAAATATATAAATCGGATTGGGTGGCCTATTGGGCGGAATTTAATGATCTGGATTTGCTGCAATATAAATCATCCAATCTCGATGAGACCTTACAGGAAATTGAACAGCAAGCTGGATTCAAGCTTTTATCCGGCGACCAGATGCAAGTTATTGTCGCGTTGGAAGATCGTATACGAGAATTGAGCAAGACCTGCAAAAATAAAAAACAAGACCTCCAGGTTAGTCTGTTTGACTGATCTATAGCATATCATCCCGTTCCCCCGTCCCGGTGCCGAGCGAATGACGCTTCCCCCACTGGCGTCATTCGTTTCGGCACCTGCCCATTTAGACACCAGGTTAGTTTATCCCCCAGGAACAACCAAGACATGTTACCCCCTGATGTGCATTTTTATAGCATGATGAAACCGTGATTATCGTACATTTGCTCAAACCGCCGGAATCCTCTTTAACACATCGCAAAAGGAACCGTCCTGCGTACCTGCAAGACGGACATGGCCGTGTGCATACAAAATAATTGCATATGTTTACATATATTATTATATTTCAATCTATGACAAATTTCGCACAATATTTGCGCAGGCAAAACCGATTTGTAAATATATTTCGCCGAACGATATATCGTATCCGTCGTGATGAACTTGCACTGGCCTTGATGGCTATTTTTTTACTTGAATTTGTGGCGGAAGATATCATCAGCGAAAAGGATATTGCCATCGTCGTTGAGCGCGATTAATTCCGGGGTATATTATTTTGAAAGAATAATGGAAGCAATCGACCTGTCCCGATTCCAAATTTTATCGGGCTGCGCAAAAACAGCTACAAAAAAATAGTTGCCATCATCCGCATGTAAAAATATCATGACGGCGATGCGATCACATCGTAAGAAGAACGTGGCGATGAACCATTTTTGCTGCTGAACGGTTGAGTCGGGGTGAGAAAATTTATCAAGCTCTAACCGGGACAGGAAGTCGAGGATAAAATGACTCGTATTGAACTTGAAAAAGTATATGATCCCAGGAAAGTGGAGCAACGCTGGTACACCTACTGGGAAGCCAACAAGCTATTTCATGCCGATGTTACCAGCGATAAGCCGAGCTATACCATCATGATTCCGCCGCCCAATGTGACCGGTATGTTGACCATGGGCCATATATTGAACAACACGATTCAGGATCTTTTGATTCGCTGGAAAAAGATGGAAGGATATGAGACGCTGTGGATGCCGGGAACGGATCATGCCGGCATCGCTACCCAGAATAAAGTGGAAGCGGCGCTATCTGAGAAGAAAATGAATCGCCACATGCTGGGGCGCGAAAAATTTCTTCAGCGCGTCTGGGAGTGGAAAGAAAAGTACGGCGGCATCATTTTCCAGCAGCTGCGCAGATTGGGCGCCGCATGCGATTGGCAGCGCGAATGCTTTACCATGGACGATAATCTGAGTCGCGCCGTGCGCGAAGTGTTTGTACGATTGTATCAAAAGGGCTTGATCTATCGCGGCGAGCGCTTGATCAATTGGTGCCCGAGCTGCCATACCGCCCTGTCGGACGAGGAGGTCCTATATCGCGATGAAGAGGGCAAGCTATGGAATATCGCCTACCCGTATAAAGATGGCGAGGGCGAGATCATCGTCGCCACCACCCGTCCGGAAACCATGCTGGGCGACACCGCCGTCGCCGTCAATCCGGAGGATAAGCGTTATAAAAATCTTGTCGGTAAATCGGTGATCCTGCCGTTAATGAACCGGGAAATACCCATCATTGCCGATGCGCATGCCGATCCGGAATTCGGCAGCGGAGCGGTCAAAATCACCCCGGCGCATGATTTCAACGACTTTGAAGTCGGACAACGGCACGGTCTGGATATGATTTCCGTCATCGGACCGGACGGCAAGATGAACGATAACGCCGGCATCTACAAAGGAATGGATCGCTTCGATGCGCGCAGACAAATTCTGATGGACCTGGAAAAACAGGGCCTTTTGCGCGGAGAAATAAATAAGACCATCCCAACGCCGAGATGTTATCGTTCCAGAGACATCATTGAACCCTATCACTCAAAGCAATGGTTCGTGAAAATGAAGCCGCTGGCGCAACCGGCCATCGAAGCGGTGCGCTCGGGACGCATAAAATTCTATCCCAAACATTGGCAGGAAACCTATTTCCACTGGATGACAAATATTCGCGATTGGTGCATTAGCCGACAAATTTGGTGGGGGCATCGGGTGCCGGTATGGTACTGTGAAAACGGACATATCATCGTCAGCCAGGATACCCCTGACCGCTGCGACCAGTGCGGACAGACCAACTTGCGCCAGGATGAAGATGTGTTAGATACCTGGTTCTCATCTTGGTTGTGGCCCTTCAGCACCCTGGGGTGGCCGGACAAAACCGCTGATCTGGCCAGGTTTTTCCCGACCAGTACGCTGGTCACAGGCCCGGATATCATTTTTTTCTGGGTCGCGCGCATGATTATGGCCTCCCTCGAATTCATGGGCGATATTCCCTTCAGAGAGGTGAATTTTAACGGCATGATCCGCGACCTCAAGGGCGAAAAGATGAGCAAGTCGAAGGGCAATTCCCCCGATCCGTTGTGGCTCATCGACGGTGCTACCGAGGCGGAGATGGGGGATTTTCCGGAAAAAAATCCGACCTATAAAGGCGGCGTTCCGGCGTATGGCGCCGATGCCATCCGACTGACCATGGTCTATTTAACGCCTCTGGGCGGAGATATTCGATTCGACCATAAGCTGGTCGAAATGGGACAGAAATTCTCCAATAAACTCTGGAATGCGGCGCGTTTTGTGCTGATGAACCTGGATGCGCATGAAACCCTGCTCACACCCGACAAAATTTCAGACGATCAGCTCGAACTGGCGGATCGATGGATTCTCAGCCGCCTGAACCATACCGTCGCCGATCTGACCCGTTCCTTACAGGATTACCGCCTGAACGACGCCACCCACGCCGTCTACGATTTTATCTGGGGTGAGTACTGCGACTGGTATCTCGAGCTGGTGAAAAAAAGACTGTACGATGAAGCGCAACCCGAACAAAGGCGCATCGCACGATCCATGATTGCCTATTTGCTGGAAAATATAGTACGCATGTTGCATCCTTTCATGCCTTTTATCACCGAAGAAATATGGCATGCCCTGCCGCAAGAAATTCAGCAGGAGGGACCTGTGCGCTCGATTATGCTGCAGCGTTATCCACAGGTGGATAAAAAGCGCATCGACCGGGCGGTCGAAAGCCAGATGCTTTTAATGCAAAATCTCATCGGGGCGGTGCGCAATATCCGTGGAGAGATGAATATTCCGCCGATGAAAGAGGCGGAAGTTATTCTGAATACCCCCGACCGGGAACTGCTCGCTATTTTACAGCAGTATGCCGGATACGTGGAAAAATTAGGTCGCATTAGCCGTATTCAATACAACCAGCCGCGGCCCGGGGTCGCCGCCAGCGCCGTCGTACAGGGAATTGAAATCTTTATGCCGCTGGACCATCTTATTGATGTGGATGTGGAAAAAATGCGGCTGCAGAAAGAAATTGCACGCATCGAAGAGCAGCTGGTAGCGTTGAACAACAAACTGCTCAATCGCGATTTTATCACCCGCGCGCCCAAAGAGGTAATCGAAAAAGAAGAGAAAAAAAAGCAGGATTTTTCTCATGCCCTGCAAAAATTGCAGGACAGTTTACGGGCGCTGACGGGAAAATCGTGAGGATGGGAAACAGGCGGTGTTTTTCGTAAGCTGTTTCCCCGATTCTGCGGGAACCCGATTCCCGTAATGGAAGTTAATAATTGAGCGGCGGATGGCCGGCACAAAAAGGGCGATGGTCACAAAAGAAAATAATTTTTTCACCCAATCCGTCGAGAATGTACAGGGCATCGGCCCCAAGCGGGCGCGGGCTTTAGAGCAGGTGGGTTTGTATACCATCGGCGATTTGCTCTATTATTTTCCGCGGCGATATCTGGACCGGTCGAGCGTCAGTAAAATTGCCGATTTACGCGAGGATCACCAGGCAACCGTGGTCGGCAAAGTTGCCAGTTTTGGCATTAAAAAGGGCCGACGCAACCGTTTCATCCTGCTCATTACCGATGGATCGGGTTATTTGCAATGTGTCTGGTTTTCGCGGCTGCCTTACTGGGGGAAGATATTTCGCGTCGGCGAATGGCTGGCGCTAAGCGGCAGGGTCGGATATTTTAACGGTTTGCAAATGACGCATCCGGAATTTGATCGCCTCGGCATTGCCGGCGAAGGAGATTTGGTTCACACCGGCAAAATCATACCCCTCTATCCGTCCAGTGAAGCGCTGGGCAAAGTGGGGTTCGACAGCCGGGGATTCCGGCGTATCATCAATGGATTGCTGAAGCAGTACGGCGAGCATATAGCGGAAATATTGCCGGCCGGAATAATCGAGCGGCTCCAGTTGCCGGGCCGGTCACAGGCTTTGCAGCAAATTCATTACCCGACCGATTTCACCGCCTTGCAGCGGGCACAGGGTCGGCTTAAATTCGATGAGCTTTTTTTCATGGAGATGTTGGTCGCGCTGCGCAAGCGCCATTTCAATTCCGGCAGCGGCGGGATACGATTTGAAAAAGTGGGCGAGCATACCCGAACGCTGATTGCCGGATTGCCTTTTCAGCTCACGGAGGCGCAAAAAAGAGTGCTGCGGCAAATTCGCGCCGATATGAAAAGCCCCCGGCCCATGAATCGGCTGCTGCAGGGCGATGTCGGCTCCGGCAAGACCATCGTCGCCCTCATCACCATGCTCATTGCGGTCGAAAACGGCTACCAGGCAGCGTTAATGGCGCCGACCGAGATTTTAGCCGAACAGCACTATTTTACCATACACGGATTATTGCAGACCTTGGATGTGGAAGTAGCCCTGCTGGTCGGCGGTCAGTCTCGCGCTGA
>JAFGSU010000134.1 GCA_016934435.1 Candidatus Zhuqueibacterota bacterium
CGTTGATTGCCTCGACACCCGAATCCCTGAAATTCAAGCGAATGCCGTTTAGTCTTTTGGAATTGCCGATGCTGATACCGTAGCGATTTACGGTCAGATCGATGCTGCCGGCCAGCAATTGGGACGCAAGAAGGAGGATGCATGGAAATAAAAGTTTTTTCATAATAGCCTCTGATCAAAAAATACCTTTATGTGCCGTACCCGTAAAATGGGTGGCCAGCACATGGCGTGGCCTGCATTTCATTTTTTGAATAGCCCGGTAACTGCAAACATGGCTGCCGGCGCTTTCAGTTGCGCCCCACCAGAAGCAGGTGGAGCCCAACTTTGCTTTCAGTTGTGCCCCAGCAAAAGCAGCTGCAGCCCGACAGGAGCTCCAACTTATACTTACGAGAAATAAAATCGATTGGTTTCATTCATGCCGATATCCTCCGCCATAGCACACCGGGGATCCGTACGGATGCCTTCGATCATCTCCCCGTCCGGATGAACCGGAATTTTTATCGGGCGATCAGCCTGCCTGGCCTACAATTATTTTCCATTATGGGTGAAAAATAATCGATCAGGGATGAAGAAAACCTGTGGAATTTTATCGTAAATATTTATACATTTCAAAACACAAAAACGGTTCGTTCCTTCTGATAAATTCAAGAACCACTTTGCCGGAAGCACCAGAGAGGAAATATCATGAAATGGTACGAAGCATTATTCACCAATTATGCTAAAACCTACGACCGGGAATCGTATACCACAGGCACTGTTACAGAAGTCGATTTCATCGAAAAGGAGATCAATTTTGAAAAATCGGTGAAGATATTGGATGTCGGCTGCGGTACCGGCAGGCACGCCATCGAACTTGCCAGACGGGGTTACCAGGTTGTCGGCGTAGACCTGTCGGATTCGCAGCTGGCGCGGGCGCGACAGAAAGCCGAAGAATCGGGCGTGCAGGTGGATTTTCACCGACAGGATGCGCGACAACTGCCATTCAAGGCGGAATTTGATCTGGTGATCATGCTGTGCGAGGGCGCTTTTTCGCTCATGGAGATGGATGAGATGAACTATCAAATTCTGCAAGGGGCCGCCGGCGCTCTCAAATCCGGCGGCAAATTCATTTTCAATGCACTGAATGCGCTGTTCCCGTTGCGCCATTCCGTGCAGGATTTCATCAATGAGAGCTGCAGCGATGTGACCAGTAAAAACCACCATTTCGATGTGCTGACATTACGGGATCATTCCACCTTATATGTAAGAGACGATATCGGAGTTGAAAAAACCTTGTATTGTAACGAACGCTACTATGCGCCGTCCGAAATTAACTGGTATCTGAAAACTCTCCATTTTAAACAGATCGACATATACGGATGCGAGACCGGCGTCTTTAGCCGCGATGTTCAGTTGACCGATAGACATTTCCAAATGTTGGTGATTGCAGAGAAATGAATTTTCTGCTTTTAAAAGTCGGCAGAAATCTAAAAAAATGATAGGAGGCAAGTTGATGTGGCTTGCAAAAATATCCCTGTATTGCATGATGATCCTCGGGCTTGCCTGGTCTACTTTTGCAAAAGAATATCGACTGGTTTCCCCCAATCGACGCATCCAGGTCGAGGTTTTTATTGATGCACAGCTGCGATATGCAGTGCGCCATGCGGAGGTGGAACTGCTGCATCCTTCGCCCATCGCCATGACGTTAGAGGGCAACGTTCACTTGGGCAAAAATCCCAGGGTGGAAAAAGTCATCCGTAAAAGCGTACGCGAGCAGATCATTCCAATCATCAAGCAAAAACGCGCCGTTATCAACGACTATTATGAGGAGATGACCATCCGCTGTAAGGGCAATTACAGCATCGTTTTTCGCGCCTACGATGATGGTGTAGCCTATCGCTTTATCACCCGTTTCCCGAAACGGATAAAGGTGCTCGATGAACAGTCCGCGTTTTCTTTTACTGCCGATCACGGCATTTATTTCCCGGAAGAGCCCGATTTTTTCAGCCATCAGGAGCGCACCTATCAATATATCCGGCTCAGTGAAATCACCCCGGGACGACAGTGCGTCACGCCGGCGCTGGTGGAGGTGACCGCCGGCCCCAAAGTGTTGATCAGTGAAGCCGATCTCGACGACTATCCCGGCCTGTGGTTGACCGGCGACCCGGAGGACAGCTGCACGCTTAAAGGCCTCTTTCCCCGCTGCGCTTTGAAGGATTCGGTGTCAAGTGATCGCGACGTGCCGGTGATCGAACGAGCCGACTATCTGGCGATTACCAGAGGCAGGCGGAGTTTTCCCTGGCGGCTGTTGCTCATTGCCGAAAAAGACGGCGACCTCATCGAAAGCGATCTCGTCTTTCGACTCGGCGCGCCATTGGCTCTTGAAGATACGGATTGGATCAAGCCCGGAAAGGTGGCCTGGGACTGGTGGAATGCCCTGAACGTCTACGGTGTCGACTTTCGCGCCGGCATCAATACCGCTACCTACAAACATTATATCGATTTTGCCGCACAATACGGACTGGAGTACATCATCCTCGATGAGGGCTGGTATCCATTGGGCGACCTGCTGCGGGTGGTCCCGGAAATAGACATGCCGGAATTGCTGCGATATGCGCGGGCGAAAAACGTCGGCGTGATCCTGTGGATGAGCTGGAAAACGCTGTACGACCAGCTGCAGCCGGCGCTCGATCTATTCGCTGAATGGGGCATTCCCGGCATCAAGGTCGATTTTATGCAGCGCGATGACCAGTGGATGGTGAATTATTATCGACTCATCGCCGAGGAGGCGGCCAAACGGCATATGCTGGTGGACTTTCACGGCGCTTACAAACCTACCGGCATGGAACGCACCTTTCCCAACGTCATCACCAGGGAAGGCGTCAAAGGCATGGAACACAGCAAATGGAGCGCGGATGTAACCCCCGAGCATGATTTAACCCTGATATTTACCCGCATGATCGCCGGTCCCATGGATTATACTCCCGGCGCCATGCTCAACGACACCGAAAGACAATTCAAGCCTGTGTATGACCGGCCCCACAGTCAGGGCACGCGCTGCCATCAGATGGCCATGTACGTCGTGTTCGAGAGTCCGCTGCAAATGCTCGCCGACAGTCCGAGTAACTATCAACGCTGGCCCGATTGTACCCGATTCATCGCCGACACCCCAACGGTTTGGGACGAAACGAGGGTGTTAGATGCCAG
>JAFGSU010000135.1 GCA_016934435.1 Candidatus Zhuqueibacterota bacterium
ATGCGATCCCGACGGCAATGTCCTCTGGGTAAAACAGGGCGGCCTCACCAGCGATAAATATGACCAGGGCATCGGTGTGGCCGTGGACGGCTATAATAATATCCTCGCCACCGGGTACTTTGAAGAAAAGGCGAAATTCGACGCCGACACCCTGGTCAGTCAGGGGGATCGCGATCTGTTCGTCGTCAAATACGATCCGAACGGCAACATGGTCTGGGTCACCCGCGCCGGCGGTTCCGGGAGCGAGGAAGGTTTTGACATTGCCGCCGACGACTGGGGTAATGCCTACGTCACCGGCTATTTCAACGGCAGCTGTCAGTTCGGTCCCTACTCATTTTCCAGCATCGGCCGGGAAATTTTTACAGCAAAATTCATGGCCGATGGAACACTGCAATGGGTCCAGCGGATATTCGGAACCGATAACAAATGGAACGAAGGCCTCGGCATCACTGCCGAGGCTAACGGCAGCGGCTGCTACGTGACCGGCCATTTTGAAGCCACCTCGGTATTCGATACCCAGACGTTAACCAGTCGCGGCGGCCGGGATATTTTCATCGCCAAATACGATGCCGGCGGCACTCTGCAATGGGTCGAACAAGCCGGCGGCGAGGATTGGGATGAAGGGCACAAAATCACCAAAGACCCTGCCGGCAATCTCTATACCACCGGCTATTTCACCAAAACCGCCGCCATCGGCACTCAGACCGTGACCACCGGCGGCGGACGCGACGTCTTTGTCTATAAAAAGGTCGCAGCGGCAAACCAGATCACTTTTCTCGTCACGGTGCCACCGACCACACCACCCGATGCCGTCATATACATAACCGGCAATTTCAATTCCTGGGATCCCGGACCCGGCGCTCAGGGCGGCGACGGCCAGGATCATGACCTGCCGCTGACTAAAGTCGGCGGCAACCAGTGGCAGATCACCCTGCCGTTCGATATCGGGCAACCTCTGGAGTATATTTATACTCGCGGTAATTGGGAGACGAAAGAGGTGATCGATCCCGATGATTTGATGGCTAATCGCAAGCTGACTGCACCTGGCGGCAACACTACGCAGAATGATCTTGTAATATCCTGGTATGACCGTCAGGGTGAAATGGCGGCTTCATTCGACGGCGACGGCGACTATATCGATCTGGGAAATCAGGGCGTGCGCAACATCACTGATGCCATCACCCTCGAATGCTGGGTGCGGCACCACAGCGGCGAACCGAATCTCTATGAAGACATCGTCATGAAGGGCAATCAGACCTATGGATTCCAGTTCGATCGCGATAATCAGTGTTTCGTCTTTCATCTCGTCGAAGCGGATGGTGCCGACTTTAAAGCATGGCGGAATTGCAACAGCGGCGTCAAACCACAGGCAGGTCAATGGTACCATCTCGCCGGCACATTCAATGGTTCTGTGCAAAAAGTGTATATTAACGGGATATTGCGCAACACCTGCGAGTGGCAAGGCAAGATACTATCGCGAGTTCAGGAATCGCTCACCGTGGCGCAGCAAGTGGCGAACGATAACCGCTGGGGCAATCTCGATATCGACGATTTGCGCGTCTGGAACAGGGCCCGCACCATGGAAGAAATCGTCTCGCAGATGTATCAAGCCCTCACCGGCAAGGAAGAGGGGCTGATCGGATACTGGCCTTTTGACGGTGATCTGCGCGATCGCAGCAACAACGGCAGCGACGGTGTGGCATACGGCAACACATACCTTTACCCTTCACCGCTGCCGCCGCTGACACCGGTGACGTTTCAGGTGACCATTCCCTTCAATACACCGCAAGAGGATGATATCTACCTGGCGGGGAATTTTAACTATTGGGATCCAGGTCCGGACGGCAGCGGCGAATCAAACATGGGATTCGATTTGAAGATGAACAGGATGGCCGCTTACAGCCGGCAACTGACATTGCCTTATACAGCCGGTGAAACCATCGAATACAAATATACCCGCGGCAGCTGGAATAAGGTGGAAACGTATCCATCGGGTGATGGAATCCCCAATCGAACGCTGACGATTCCGCCGCAAAGTGCCATCCAGTCCGATCTGGTGCAGTCCTGGAGCGATTTTCCCCCAACCGGCCCCTGGGCGGTGCAGACATCGGGGGTCACCTCGACTCTGGTCTGCGTCGATGCGGTTAGCCAGAGCACCGGCTGGATCGCGGGTCAAAACGGCACCATTCTGCGTACATGGGACAGCGGCAACACCTGGGTGAACGTCGCCGGCGATCTGGACACCCTGCACTTTTCTTCGATCGCCAGCACTGGGGCGCAAACGGCGCTGGTGGCCGGCTGGCATAATGTTACGCCGCAAACCTATCATGCGTACATATTTAAAACGGTGAACGGCGGTGCGACCTGGAAGAAAGTATTCGAACAACCCGGGGGTTTTCTGGACTATATCGGCATATTCGGCTATACAACCGCCATCGCCGTCGGCGATCCGGTGGACGGCCGCTGGACGGTGGTTAAATCCATAGATGGTGGCGACACCTGGACGCTCATGCAGACTGCGCCAACGGCGGACGGTAACGAATACTCATATCCATCGGCTGTTTTTTGGGATCCTGTGAATAATGGCTGGATCGGTACCAGTAAATCCCATGCTTATCATACAACCGATGGCGGCGAAACCTGGACCACCGTACATGTAAATCCGGCTTATCCAAGAGTGAATACTTTAGCCTTCCAGCCGCCCGGTACTGGATTGTTCGGCACCGGCGCCGACAATCGTATCATCAGGACGCTCGATGGCGGCTTTACCTGGACGGAAGCATCCGTTCCCGGCGAGGGCACGGTGTACTACCTGGGCTATTTCGACTGGCGATTCTGGCTGCTGCACAATCAGCAGATATACACCAGTTCCAATAAAGGCGATACCTGGCATAGTTCCTTTTCCGCCACGCATCCGCTCAGGCATCTATCGCTGGCATGTTTCCTTGATCGTACATGCGGCTGGGCTGTCGGTACGGACGGCGTCATTCTGCGCTATGATGCGCCTCCGGTTAAGGTCGAAACGAATCGACAGGAATCCATGCTTTCAGATTTCGCTTTGCTGCAAAACTATCCCAATCCCTTCAACCTGGAGACGATCATCACCTATCATTTGCCGCAGGATGCAGAGGTTTCCCTTACGGTTTATGGAATGTCGGGGCAGGTTGTGCGTCATTTGTATCGCGGCAAACAGGCAGCGGGGACGCACAGCTTGGCGTGGGACGGCTGCGATCAAACCGGCCGGCCGGCGGCGTCGGGATTGTATTTTTGCCGCTTGCAGGGCAGGGATGAGAATGGTAAGGTTACAAATTTGATACAAAAGATGATATTGGCGAAATAAGGCCCAGACGGAGCGCGGACATTCCTGTCCGCGGTTTGACCTCTGATGGGTTTTCCAATGCGTAGAGGTCATATGACCTATATGAAAGTGAGCCATGCAGAATGTGGACATTCCTGTCCGCGATTCGATTCAGGACAACAGAGGACAATCCTGCCAGGTTTGCTTCCCCTTGGGCTTGTAGTAACTGCCGCTTTTGCACAAAGATTCCTGCGGAATGACATGAGGGATTCGATGTCTTTTCGATCGCGCCGGAGATCACTACGGCGAGGGAGTTTCATGTGATTATGTGTAGGCCACCTGGAAGGTGGACCACACAAATACCTCGATCGCGCCGGAGATCACTCCGGCGCGGGAGCTAGCCAGGGACATCTGTCCCAGCGGATTGCACAACATCCATGTGATTCAGCTTGTTTCGGCGGATTGCGATATGGAAATCCCGCCGCAGCATTCCGTCCGACAGGGATCTGCCGGACGATCAAGACTTTTGATACAGCCCCGCGAAGATCGTCTTCATCTATCCAATTGCCGCAATGAAAACATCCCGGACAGCCAGTATTATAACAGGTTTACAGCATCTGCTCGTGCATATCCAGAGCGGCATTGCTGCAGTTGGCGCAATGAAGGAAAGGCTTGTTCCGATCCGAAGACAAAAAGACCATGCGGTCAATGTGACGCTCGATGGCGCTTAGAATCCTTGTGGTTTTGCTTTCGTCCAATGCAAGTGTAAGAGACCCTGACTCCAGCTCCACTTCGTGCCATAGCCTTAGATCAATTTGCCACTGATTGGTATTGCCGCAGTAGGGACAGTAAAGATTCCTCTCAACGATCCTCCGGTCTTCCGGTTGATAGACAATTGCTTCTCTCATTTCTCATCCATCGCTTCAACAATTACCCTGGCCAGTCCCGGCACCGCTGATGCCACTTCTGCGGTAAGCTGAAGTCTATCGGCCACAGCCTGAGTCTTGCGCTCGCGAATCTGCCTGCTAATGTTGTGTCCCAGCAGAAACGCGTTGGCTGATAATATGACCGTATTAGTGAAAAGTGATGCCAGTTTGACCAGGGCTTTGGAATTGACTCGTATTCTCAGCCGGGTATCAGGTTCCTTCATTGTCGGCCCGAGAACTGGCGCTTGACCATGAGGCGGATCATGTCGAACACGAGAAATCCTATTCCGATCCACCCCATCATTTTTTTTACTTGTTCGATGTCTTCATTTGGGATAAAGACGCCGTCGTCTCTTTTTTCCATGGATTATCTCCTTCTTTAAAGTAAAAAAGCAGCCGGCCGGCTGCTTCGATCAGGGATTTTTGTCGTTTTAATTTGATCCAGTCACGGACTACCGTAATACTTGTTCCCACAAGTATGGAGCCCCCGACCAGGGCGCCGAAGGCATATAATACATGTTTCAATAACACTTCGACGACCTGGTCTTTTGAATCAGCGGGCAGCGGTGAATTATTTTCCCGGTTCATACGGGCATGCCCTGAGTTTCAGATTTGGGACGAAAGATCTTGAAGAGCTGGATAGCGCTGACAACCGTGGTTAGAACGATCGAGGCCACTTCTGCAGCGGTTTCGATTTTTTCGGGCATCGTTTTTTTCGATTGCACGGGTTTCATTGGATTGCCTCCTTTGAAAAAGGTTATTGGATGTTGGTTCATTTGAGTTCTTATACCTGAAATTGATAGATCCGGTTTTTGATCAGGATTTCAGATTCCGGTACAAAGTGGCGCGGGAGATGCCGAGGGATTTGGCTACATCGTGGGCGTTATTGGCAGGATTGGACATGAGTTGTTTGGCCAGGGCGATCTTTTTGTCATCAAGTGATTTTGGCCTTCCTCCAATTCTTCCCCTTGCTCTTGCAGCGTCAAGGCCTGCTTTTGTTCTTTCTCGGATAATGTCCTTTTCAAATTCTGCAAGTGCGCCAAATAGATGAAAGGTCAGTTTCCCGCCGGATGTAGAGGTGTCGATGTTCTCCTGGGTGGACTTGAAGAATGCTCCTTTTCTGCCAAGAGAATTTACTACGTCGATAAGGTGTTTCAGGCTGCGGCCGAGTCGGTCCAACTTCCAGACAACCAATGTGTCGCCTTTTCTCAGGTAACGCATGGCGTTATCCAGGCCGACTCGATCATCTTTCGCGCCTGATGCGACGTCCTTGAAGATTTTGTTGCAGCCGGCTTTTCGAAGTGCGTCAAATTGAAGATCGAGTCTCTGATCATCGGTTGAAATGCGGGCATAACCAATTTGCATCTTTTTCCTCCTTTCTAATGGTTAGAAGATAAAAGGTTAACCTCAGGATTCTTATACCAAAAAGGAGAAATTATTTGCGTTTTGAAATATTTTAAACAAAGAGCAGATTTTTGTTGCAAAATAAGTTTTTATTACTAACTTTTAATTATTACCCGCTTTCATATACAAAAATCAACTCCGGATAAACATTAACATTTTGGTGGGGGATTGCACATGATTTATGGCGATCCAATTTTAATCCGTTGTGAACTCGCAGACACGAGCGTACAGAAGACAAACGATTCCATTCCAGTTACATCTCATCCACCTTCTCCCAAGCTCCTCAATCGCGTACAAGAGGTTTTACGCAGTAAATATTATAGCTATAAAACCGAACAGGCGTAGCTGTTCTGGATCAAGCGCTTTATTCTGTTCCATCGTAAACGTCATTCGTGGGAGATGGAATCAAATAAAAGAGTAGGGAAAATCGCTTATCGGGAAGTATTGGCATTAGGATTAACTGATCGGCTTGTTGAACAAAGAAGAAAGTAAAATGAATAATAGTAGAAACATTTATGAACGAGATCCTCCTGGAGAATATATCCAATAATAGAAATATTTTGTTTCTATTATTAGAAACGACGTGAAATTATTTCTATTAATAGAAATTTATGTCTATATGTAGAAACAGGTTTTGAGGGGGGAGTTGGTAGTTAATATTATGTTATAGCTATGAAAGAAAATATGTACATCCAATAAATGTCTTTTATTATTGTATAGTTATTTTCCAAAAAACGGAGGATGTTCTCATGAACAAAAACTACTTCTTCTGCCTTTTGCTGGGCATCATCATTAACTCGGTGATCCTGCAAAGCTGTACCCAGACAGATCAGATTGATTCAAACGAGATATTATCGAAGGTTCAAATGGCGTACAATAACCATGATGCGAACGCTGTTGCTCAACTGTATGCCGAAGATGCAGTTTGTATTGACTCAGGTGAACCGGAGCCTCTACACGGCAGAAAGGCCATCCAAGAAAGCTATGCCTCTTTTTTTCGAGCTTTTCCTGATGTAACAGTGGAATTCATTAACGTCTTTACGTCCGGAGACCAATTTTGTGCAGAATATACTACGAGCGGAACTAATACAGGCCCAATGGCATCACCAGAAGGTGACATTCAGCCAACAGGTCGTAGTGTAAAAATCAAAGGTGCATTTTTCGTCAAAGTCAATGCTGAGGGACTCGTAGAAGAAGATCGAACATATTATGATACAGCAAGTTTCATTGACCAGTTGGGACTACGTAAGTAGCATTAGAAATAAGTAACAAAATTGTTAAATTAACAATGGTACAAGCTATCAAAGTCTTGTAACCCCAATTATTGCATCTCATTTTTAGAAACGAATGATGTTGTGAAAAGATTATAATTTCACATCACAAATACTATGTGAAAAAAACCTGCTCGCAAAAGAATTTTTCGTAAATATTGCGAGAAAGCTCTAACATCAAAATGCAGCCGATTAGAACAGCCGATCTCTCTGGGCAGATTTCGGTATGATGAAAAGTTTAGTTCTTTGTATCTGTGTTGCCTGATGCTGTTCCAACGGCTGATTTAAATGTTAGCTGATATAAGAGCCTATGAAAAATCAAGTTATAAATTTTAATGAAAAGCTTAAAAGGTTTACAGATCTATGGTCTCCTAAAATAATTGAGGAAATGAATGATTATCAGTTTAAGCTTGTTAAATTAAAGGGTGATTTTACATGGCATACTCATGATAATACTGACGAAGCATTTATCGTACTTGATGGTGAAATGACGATTGAGTTTCGAAATAATAAAGTAAAAATATCAACCGGCGAAATGTATGTTGTCCCTAGAGGTGTGGAACATAAGCCATATTCTATAAACGAATGTAATGTATTATTAATTGAACCAAGAGGCGTTATTAATACTGGAAATGATAAAAATGAATTTACCGCTGATAACAAAATTTGGATATAAATCAGCTAACACTGGTTTGATGCGGACGTTGCCCAAATGGCTGGTTTTCAAATATGAGTTCATCTTTTGAATGTTAAATATGGTTTTCGGTTGGCAACGCCGCATAAACCGACGTTAGCCGATATTTATTTATGAAAGAGAGTTGAATGAAGCACTTTATTTTATGTACAACAATTATTGCGTTGATGGTTGCATTTTTCGCATTCGGTAATGATGGCAGCGCAGAAAAACCAGACTCAAAGTCCAAAATTGAATCTACCAAACTGCGCGTGATCATGTCATCAGACTTTCCACCCATTGGCGTTGTCAAGGGTGGAGATAATGTGCCCAATACGATGAAAAGTGATCCTGACGATATGCAGTCGATGGTGCGTTTCCTGTTGTATGCCAACGAATTCGACATTGAAGGCTTGATCGCTTCAGCAGGCACTTTTGCTATGGAAGCGCACAAGAAAAATATTTTGGGCGTACTTGAGCAATACAAAAATGTCTATGAGAATTTGAAACAACATGATCCCAACTATCCTACGGCTGACTACTTGCGGTCAGTCACCTATGAGGGCTTGGGCAATAATCATGGTCTTAGCATAAAATGGGGGCGTAATGAACAATCCTGGTCTGACATTATTGGCGAGGATTTGGATAGTGATGCATCCAATGCAATTATTGCAGCCGCAGATAAGCCTGATCCACGTCCGCTTTGGATTGGTGTCTGGGGTGGTCCTCGTGAGGTTGCCCAAGCCATTTGGAGGATTCGGAATGATCGCAGTGAAGAAGAACTCGACGCCTTTATCAGCAAGCTACGCGTCTTCTTGATTGCGTATCAGGATGCTACGCACGGATGGCTCATTGATGAATTCCCCGACTTGTTTATTATCGAATCAAAAAAGACATATCTTGGTATGTTCGGCGGCTCTGATCCAATTTCAGACCTAGACTGGGTTAACGAAAACATACGTCACAACCACGGCCCTCTCTGTGATGTGTATCCGCATGAAGGGATGGGATGCACCGGGGTGTGCGAGGGAGATTCGCCGTCGTTCTTATATCTTGTTAGTGCGAATCGCGGGATCAATGATCCTGAAGATCCAACACAGCCCAGCTGGGGTGGACAGTACGTACACAAGCCCAATACAAATCATTATGTTGATGGACCTGGTGGATCGAGTATCTCCAAGTGGCGTAAAGATTATCAGAAGGAATTTCAGGAACGCGCTGATTGGTGCGTGGACTGAAAGGTGTGAATTGGATTAGAATAAAAATGTTATTGGTTGGGTCATTTCATAATTGCATGCAGTAGCGGCTAACAATCTGCTGCACGCGACGGCTGGCGCCGTCGCTTTTGACAGCTTCGCTGTCAAATTCATTGGCAGATTTCGTGGCTCAAGCTGATTCGTTGCCAGCCGCCGCGCGTGAGCAAAGTGTTAGAGTGCGACGCGATGTCGCATAATTGATTGTTTGGTGAGGATTTATTCACCTTGTCCAAACCTGATATGTTCCTATCAGTACCCCAGG
>JAFGSU010000007.1 GCA_016934435.1 Candidatus Zhuqueibacterota bacterium
AAGTTTCTTACCAGGGAGGTGACTCAGGATGGCGAGGCCAGGCATCGGTTCATCCAGGAAGCACAGATGGCCTCGACTATGGATCATGCCAATATTTGCAACATTCATGAAATCGATGAGACGGAAGATGGTCAAACTTTCATCGTCATGGCCTGCTATCAGGGAGAAACGCTCAGGGATAAAATGGCACGAGGCCCTATAAAGTATGAAGAAGCCATGGATATCGCCCTCCAGATCGCGCAAGGCCTGAAGAAAGCACATGAGAAGGGGATCGTCCATCGGGACATAAAACCGGCCAATATTTTTATCACCGAAGAAGGTGTCGTCAAAATTCTTGATTTTGGCCTGGCGAAACTGGCCGGCCCGTCGCAGTTGACCAAAACAGGAACAACGCTGGGGACCGTCATGTATATGTCCCCGGAGCAGGCCAGAGGCGAGGAAGTGGATCAGCGTACAGACCTCTGGTCTTTAGGAATCATTCTCTATGAAATGCTTACGGGAAGAGTGCCGTTTCGGGGCGACTATGAACAGGCGGTGATTTATTCCATTCTAAATGAAGACCCACCAAAGCTCTCCGAGAATCTGACCGACATACCATCCGAACTGGATGATATTATCGCTGCCTTACTTGCTAAAGAGCGCTCAGGTCGATATGCTGAATCAGCGATATTCATCCAGGCTTTAGAGCAGATAGGTCATAAAAATAAAAGGTCGTCGCGAAAATTCCGGTTATCGATGGGGCACGCGCAAAGATGGTCTTTGACTCTAAAAAAGAAAAAACCACTTCTTATACCAGCGTATCTATTGGTGTTGGTTGTAATCGTTTCGCTTTTTTTCACGGCAAGGGAATTGCTTTACCACGATCCGTTATCCGTGGGCGTGCTCTATCTCAAAAATTTGGGGGAGCAAGGCGATGAGTATTATTCCTACGGTATCACAGAGGATATAATCATAGATTTGTCCAAAGCCGGGGTAATACGCGTGCCCGCCATGAACGACATTCTTGGCTTTAAAGACAGCGATCAATCCCTATCAGACATTGCCGAACAGTTGAACGTCCGTTATGTGCTTACAGGCAGCCTTCGTAAGGAAGAAGGCCGGTTTCGCCTTGCCATGCAATTGATTGAGCCTCATAATAACCGGAATCTATGGAGCGAAAGATGGGTGGAGCCTATCGAAGAAATACCGACTATCAAAGGCAAAATCATTCAGGAAATTGTCGTAGCTATCGGCCTGAAAGCTGAAACAAAGACCATCAGCGAACTCAGTAAAAAGCCGACACCCAATGCAGATGCCTACGAATACTACCTTAAAGGAAAGTATCGATACAATCGAATGGAATCATCGGAAGATCGTGAGCTGACGATAGAACTCTTAAAAATGGCCGTTCAGTTGGATAGTTTATTTGTATTACCCAGATTACTTTTAGGTCAATCTTTTGAAATTTCCGGAGACTATGATACGGCATTACATCATTATCATCGTGCCTTGAATATCGCTCGCCGACAGAATTATCCTCTGGATGAAGCCGCCGCCCTGATCAATATCGGAGTAATTTCCCGAACTCAAAGTCAGTATGAGGAGGCCCTTGATTATTTTAGAAAAGCGCTGACCATTTCCAGAAATGCCGGAGACAAAAACACCGAAGGTGAATGCTATCGCAACATCGGAATTATTCATGATTCTCGCAGCGAATATCAAAAATCATTAGAGTTTTTTGAGCGTTCTCTGGAAATTTCCAGAGACCTTGACGATGAACAAGGTATGTATATGAATCTTAACAGCCTGGGAATCGTCTATAATAATATGGGTGAAAACAGCAGAGCATTGAATTATTTAGAACAGTCACTCAATCTGAGACTAAAGATGGGGCACAAGCGAGGCGCTGCTCTGGTGATCTATAATATGGCGACCATATATTATGCCAGAAAAGATTTTGCAAATAGCGAAAAATATCTCAAAGATGCACTGGAAATATTTAATGAGATAGGAATGGCTTCTGGTGTCAGTTATGCTATGGATGCTCTGGGAAATCTTTACTATTCTCTGGGTCAATTCGATAAGGCTCTGGAATCATTAAACCAGGCTATGACCATGAATCAACAGATGGAGGACAGGAGCGCTGTCGGCTATACGCTGTATAATATGGCCGGTGTTTATATTCAAAAAGGAGACTTGAAACAAGCGCTCGACAACGCGAATAGAGCATTGAACATTTTTAAAGAAACCGAAGAAAAACAGATGGTGGGCAATGTGTATGCTAGAGTTGGATCGATACATTTAATGAAAAATGAAATCCCGAGCGCAACAGAATATTTTCAGTCAGCCGTAGACATATTAACGAATGTCGATACAAAAATTTACATATTGAATCCCCTGTCTTATCTGATTCTATGCAAACTCTATAACCATCCACAGGAAAACGTAATTGATCTTGTGAATGAATTAGACCGACATTTGAAACAGGTTGAAGCGGTCGATATCGATCATGAGGTGTTATGGAATGTCGCACAAATTTACCGATTATTGGGGAAATCGGATCTGGAAGAGCAATATTTGGATCTCGCATATAGCCGGATGCAAAACATTGCCGATAACATCACGCCTCCATCTGCAAGGCAGCAGTATCTCACAGCCTTTCGTACTAATGTGGAAATACAGGAAGCCTGGGAAAAAACAAGGTAATCAAATACGATCTCACAGTAGTGTGACTATAAATAATAAGTAAGAAAAATGCACATTTCAAGCTTCTCATAGTAAAAAGCACGCTTTTATACGCTCCCGGAGCGAGAGGAAAAAACTACCGGAAAAATTACTTAATCGTCAGCCTTACGCATTCGCGGTTCTGCGGTAATTCTCAAACCTGACATTTGGAACAAACATAACACGCTCCGCCCAAATACTGTATTTTTTCAACCTTGCCGCCGCATTGCGGACAGGGCCGGTTGACCGCTTCTTTGTCCATCAATCGGACATAACCGCCCGGTTTACCGAAAAGATCATATTCATCATATCGCCCGCCGTTTTCTATTACCTCATTCACCTTGCCGATGATTGCCTCATACAATCGCCGTTTTTGTTCCTCGTTGAGATTTTCGATGGGATGTTTGGGATGGAGACGGGAAACAAACATAATATCCTGAGCAATGGCGTTGCCCAATCCCGGGATGGTCTGGTCCTGGGTCAACAAACCTTTTACGCTCTTTTTTCCTTATTTTATCAACGCCAGCCGCTTTGACTGCCTGAAATTCGATCCCTTATATACACAAATGTAAATGCCGCTGGACTGCCGGCCACCCGCTTCATCACGGCCATCCCATGTGAATACATGACGGCCCGCAGATATCATCCCCTGAAATAACACGCGAATCTGTTTACCGTTTATATCGTAAATCGCCAGCTCGACGTTCTGGGGCGCCGGCGCATCCACCCGAATCGTAGTGGCGGGATTGAAAGGATTGGGATAGTTGGGGTGCAGCTGCCATTCCTGCGGCAAAATCTGCCCTCCCCCCTGCTCCGCATCGGTCATCAACACCGAAACCGTCCACGATACCGAAACGGTATCCCAGGTGTCAAAGACAAGACAGCATACATCAATTTCCTTCCCTAACAGCGGATTGGGCTGCAGCGTTAGATTGCTGCCCGTTCCCGCAAACTGATTGTTCACCAGCCAGTGATAGCACAGAGAATCGCCGTCTTCATCAAGAACCTCGGTAATCGCAAAATCGATGGCGGTCTCGTAGCCTCCCTTGATATTTTTTTCCGCAGGCACGTAGGAATTAATCTTTGGCGGATGATTGATGAATACCGTGACGGTAAACTGCACCGGCTGCAAACCATCGACCAGCGCCTCAAAGATATAGGCGCCGCTAATTAGAGGCACTTCTGCCGTGGCAGCAGCCTGGCCGGAGCTATCGGTCATCACCGGCTGCGGCGTAACCATCTGGCCACCGCTCAAGGCGGTAAATTGCACCAAAGCTTGATAAACCGGATTATTAAACTGATCATGAACGCCGACGATGAATGGCTCCAGGGTTGTCTTGTCTTTCACAACCATCTGACTATCGCCGGAGACCTTGACCAGTTGAGCCGCCACATCCGCCATGGCCGTAGCGCGAAACATAAGCGGCGCATTGCGCGCGCCCGCAGCCCACACCTGCACGGCCTGATTCAGAACACCGGCAACTTTGCCAAGCTGTAAGAAACACTGCGCTTCCCCATTGGCGTTGGTTTTGGTCCACAACGTGTCCCTGCCGTTGATTTTGCCGCCGCCGGCGGTCACTAAAAACCGAACATCATAGTCGGGCAAGGGGCTCTTCAGGTCGCTCAACACCTGCACTTTGAACGGCCGCACCAGCGGCTGATCGACCACACCCGACTGCCTGTCGCCGTCCACAAGTACCAGACTATCCGCCGTCACATCAAGGGGTTGAAACACCACATCGGCGCTGTTCACCAGTTTTATATCCAGACCTTTCACCATTGCCTCGATGATCTTTTTTTCCGCTTTGGTGCTGGATAAACGCGCCGTCACCTTGCCTTCAGCATCCGTCAACGTGTCTGCGACGGCCAGAGTATTTTCGCTGCCGCTCACCTGCAGCAGCACGGTATAGCCGCTGCCGGCTGCTTGCTGTTGCATGTTCTTTAACCGCACCGTAATCAGGGATTCGTGCAAGCCATCGGCGGGCACCGGCGATATGGCCGCGATGGTAGAAGTGAGCGGATCGATGGCTTTGCTCGGATAATACCACACCAGCGGCGATCCGCTGAGCGGATTGCCATCATGAAAAGCCCTTGCCTCCAGCCGGTTCGGCGGACCCAGATAGGGTCCGGGCGTCCAGTAGACCTGCGCTGTGCCGCTGGAATCGGTCTGAACCTGTTGTGCCGACGCGCCGCGCAGATGCCCTTCACCCTCCGTCACTTCAAATTCAACCGTTATTAGGGGTACGGGATTGTCGAACTGATCGACTACCTGCAGGCTGTACGGCTGCGAGAATTCGACGCCGGGCATCAGCGTTTGATCGTCGCCGCCGAGTTTTTCCATGGCCTCCGGAACATCGGGCAGCGCTTGCGCCTGCACCTGAAAACTGGTATCGGAGCTGCTCACCTGCAGCCGTTGCAATCCCGCCCATGCCCCGAGCGTCCATTGAAAGGCAGCGACGCCGTTGGACCGCGTAAACACAGTTGCGTTTGAAGCACCGTTCACTTTTCCGCCGCCCTGAAGCACCGTGAGCGATGCCTGATACCCCACCACCGGTTGATCAGACTGATCAACGGCACGCACCCGAATCGAGTCGGGCAGAGGCTGGTCGACAATGCCGGTTTGCCCATCCCCATCCCAGAGCGCCAGCGTCACATGCTGTAAATATTCGGGTTTTACGATCACAGTTTGATCGGCAAAGACGTTATGGTAATCTCGCGATTGGCCATCGACAAATACGACGCGCATATCACAGGCCGCATTCAAGCCAAGGCCGAAATGCAGAACAGGTTCGTTCTGACTCATATAGCCGTAAATAGTGCCCACTTCCTGGTAACAGAGGATGTGAGCGCTGTCGCCGAGAAAACCCGGTTTATAAAGTGTCACCTTGGTGCCCAGGCCACCGCGATCGCCTTTGGGGCCCCAACAGGATACTCGCAGATAGTGGTGGTTCATTTTTTGATCGTTGCGCAGCAGGAAACTGGGGCCTTTGGCGCAAACGATATAATAATCCAGGTCACCGTCCTGGTCGACGTCGGCGCAGGCGCCGCCGCGGACATCCTTTGCCGGCACTTCAACGCCCACCGTTCCGGCGGAGATGAATTCTCCCTTGCCGTTATTTAAATAGAGTTTGGGCCTGGCAGCCGGGTCTTTGTCGGCGTTGCGCAGCACCAGTAAATCCTGGTCGCCGTCATTATCGATATCACCCGGGACAATGGAATAACCGCTGACCTGGA
>JAFGSU010000136.1 GCA_016934435.1 Candidatus Zhuqueibacterota bacterium
ATCAATAATGCAAAGTATTATTGATGGAGGTAAGCATTTACAGAAAAGAACGATACGCAATTTGCGGATTTTAAGTGTCTGCTCCAGTTTGATATAACTTTTCTTTCTCGGCGTCACTCTGCGAGCTCCGCGGTGAACAAGCATTAGCTTTTAGAATGAATCAAATTTAAATGGCATCCTGTCCGGTATGAACCTGTTTTAAAAAAATCTCCAGGAGACGGTCAAACACAGAGAGCTAATTTTTTGTTTGCGTGGATTCAGTTTTTGCTTATATTATCAGGGAACGAGTTTATATGGAGAACGGATTCGATGCACGATTTTGATGGTAAAGCCGGAACCTGGGATTATGATCCGATGAAAATAGAACGCGCGCGCGTGGTGGCTGAAGCGATAGCGAGAGAGGTGCCTTTATCGCATACCATGCGCGCCCTGGAATATGGTTGCGGCACCGGATTGCTGAGCTTTAACCTGAACGGACAACTGGGAACCATTACCCTGGCCGACAACTCTGAAGGCATGCTGGCCGTGGTGAGAAAAAAGATTGCTGATAGCGGTGTTTCCCGGATGACGCCGCTTCACCTGGATCTGGCTGTAGATTCGCTGCCGCCGCAAAGATTCGATCTGATCTATACATTGATGACCCTGCACCACGTCGAAAATACGGACCAACTGCTGCGCCATTTTTATGAGCTGCTCGATAGTCCGGGGTACCTGTGCATCATCGATTTGTATAAAGAGGACGGCTCTTTTCACGATTCGGGATTCAGCGGCCACCTCGGATTTGATCAGAAAGAGCTAACGGCAAAACTCAAAGATGCAGGGTTTAGCGATGTGCGTTTCAGGAAGGTATATACGATTGTCCGTCCGGCGCGGAGCTATCCGCTATTTTTGATGGTAGCGGAGAAAACGGCGGATTGATTTGATGACAGGCGGATGCATGGATGTACTTTTCCCAGGAGTTATTTTTTAGGTCGCGATCCGTTATGATCGCGCAGTCAGGGCCTGCTTTGGGAAGAATAAAATATCATCCGCGCCCCCCTGTCATCCTGTTGAGGACCTTTGTGTAACAACGAACGGACTGATCCAACGCGGACGTGTCACCCGCCGAGCCGCCTCAAGGAAAGCTGCTAAAACGACATTGCTATCTATTTCCATTATTGCCGCTATAGCGACGGGCGGCGAAGGTCGGGTGAACACCTGTGGTATGCCATTTTAAGATGATAAAAAAAGCGATTCATGTTACTGCTTTTTTAATTACATCTACAAGCCAGTTATTTAAACTTTTTCCGGATTTACTTGCTTGAATATAAAGCTTATGATGCAAATCTGAAGGGACTCGCAAAACAAACTTACCTGAGAATGGTTTGGCCGGTTTTTCTCCACGTTCTCGGCAAAAGTCCAAATAATCGTCAATCGACTCACGAAACGCTTTTTCTATTTCATTAACACTCGTGCCCTGAAAAGTGATGACATCCTTTGTATCGATCACTTCGCCATGAAAAATTTTGGATTCACCGTCATATTCGACGCGCCCAGAATAGCCCTTATACTTCAACATGGTTTATATCTGCCTCCATTAAAAAACGTTTGACGGATTTAAGAGCACTTTTATCCGTAACTCTTTGTGGATACGACGATAGAGGATTGACGACATTTTAGGATACTGTTTGCGCGATAGTCAGTGCCGCCATTTCGCAAAGTACCTTGAAAGGATGACAGGCAAGCGACCCTCCCTGCCGCCCGTCATTTTTTCACACGCCTCTCCCCCGGCAAGCGGGCGTCCCTGACGCCCCGCCTGCGCGCAGTCAGTAACTATGCCTTGCCAAAGGGACTACGCCCTCTCCATTTAGCCACATACGCTAAACGTTCATAGAACGATTACCGCTTCACCCACTTATCCCCTTGCCAGTACTCTACCCTTTTCAATTTTTGCACTTCGGAGGGGCCAAAGGGCTTACCCGTGAGCTCAAAAAATCTCAACTCATAGGGATCATCAAGGTTGAGAGAGATAACCTTCATATCATGATCCAGGTAATAACTGTACATGCCGCTTTGCGCATTCGAGCGTGTAAGATTGTACAAATAGTTATTATGTATTGCAACTTCAATATAATCATCAACACTACTAATCTGATAGGCGCAGTCGCGTTTGATTCTTGTGCTGAAAATCGACGGTGGGAAACGCAGATAGTGCAACTGCGTGCCCGGCAAAATGCCGCGGGCGATATAGTTGCCGTCCGGATTCTGGGGAGAAGCGCCGCTCATGTTGAGCGGATCCAGCGCCATCAGCACCGCGCGACCGGTTTCGTTGTCATACCCGCCGGCGATGATTTCGTTTTTGCCATCACGATGCAAATCGGTTATCAGAAGCGCCTCCAGCACGCCGGAATTCCAGTACTCGCCGGAAAATTCGCCTTCAGCTGTGAGCAGCGTCAAAATATTGGGATAGTACTGGAGATGATGGGCATTGACCAGAATAACTTTCTCCTGACTGGTATTTGATAATCTGCCAACCACGATATTATGAATGGTATAATGATCTGTAAATCTTTCCGCGCCAAAAGTCATGACGCGACCGGGTTTGTAGCGCCACAGCAGCCGTCCGCGATCCGAAAGACAATAAACCGCGCCGCTCAGCTCCGAGGAGCCGGATTCGCGTGTGCCGATTAACACTTCATTTCTGCCGTTGCCATCGAGATCGGTAAATTTTATATTTTTTTCATCATTGATATAATTCACAGCCTGGAGCGGGCTGCCAAAATCATATCGCCACAGCTCCTCCCCTCCCCTACTCTTTGCGATGAAATATTGGCCTTCCACGTCGCGTCCGGTCGGATTCAGGTCGCGCCACCAGTGCAGTGTTTTAAAGTGGCTAAAAAGGATTAAAACCGCAACCAACGCAAGCGCCGCCAGAATCGATTTTTTATACTTGATCCGTTTTGCCACTGCCCAGGTCCGCACCACCGGTGTAATAGGTCGCTGGCGCATTAGGTTTTGATCCTGCACTGCCTGTTGCAGCGTCTCCAATCCATGAATGGTGAGGAGCCGGTGCGGGTAACGGAGCTGTAATTTCTCCAGATGATGAACAGCCATCGTGAGATTGGCAGACGGCACAAAGAGCCGGCTCATGGGAGAGAAGAACGCCGCTGCCACTTTGGCCGCCAGGCCGCCGCCATCGACGGCCGTAACCGCACCATCGGGTTTGATGCCGCCGGTGATGACCGCGCTGCGCGATAATCGAACCACCGGTGTGTGATAATGGCCATTGATCAATGCGGCATAAGCGAGCACGACGGCAGCCAGCCCCATGGAAGAACCGGCCAGCAGCGCTTCTTTTTCATCGACCGAATATTCAAAAGAAGAATGTCTGGTCTGTCGCAAACGAACGAACGCCAGCCGGCTCGCAGCGCGCGCGGCATCCAGCAGGGTCCAATAGAGGGAATCCTTGCCGAACCGGACGTTGTTGTTGAGCAGCACCCGGTCTTCCTCGGCATCCCTGGGGCGCAGGTGCGACGATGCATGCAAATCAATAATCATCCCATTCAGCTGCTCGCCCGGTATATGAGAGATCGATTGATCCACAAAAACCGCGGCCAGGCTATCGGCGGAATAATCCTGCAGGCGTTTCGACCAATGCTGCCAGGCTTCCTGCAATTCGCCAGATAGCGGTTGCCCATGCTTTAATCCGCGCTGAATCATGTTCTCCGCCTGCTCGGATTCAGAGGCCATGGCTTCATCCTCACAGGCGATTTTCCAATCCAATAATCGGCAGACTTTTTCGCTTTCCCCGAGATAGAGATATCCGATAGCAGCCCGCAACCGCACCTGCTGCTCCGCCTCAATTAGCTCATCCGTATGAGAAGCTTCGGCATAACTTCCAAAATCCCGAATAATGGCCAGTGCAAGTTCGTACCGGACCGGATCCCAGCCTGTTTGCGGCAATTGATAACAGATCGGCTTCAGCCAATGGACGCATTCGATATAGAAAGAGGCGAATCTTTCCTGCTGCGGCAAGGTCTGCAGGTGATGGAAAAATGAAATAAAGGAAACGCATTTTAGATATCCAGCGGCATCGCTTTGTAAGAGCGTACGCAGCTGCCGGCATTTTTCTTCCAGTTGTAGAATTGGGCGGGGATTGGTTGATTTTTTTCCCATGAACGTAAACCGATTTAATAGATATGAATCTTGAGCACTTTTTCCTGATTTTCGGTTTCCAACACGGTGACGCCATGTTCGGGAAAGCCGGTCAGGGTTCGCTGATCGGTGATGGCGACGACCTGCAATGTGGCCGATTCGCCCGGGGCGATCCTGCGGCTGCAACGGACATGGTAGCGCGTTCGCGGCTGGCCGCGATCGATTTCGATGATCACTTCGTCATGTTCGGGATTACGGATGGTAAACAGGTGCTTTTCCTCATCGACACATTTCTCCGCCACCTGCGACAGATTGAATACCGCCACCGGCGTCCTGACGCGCACGTTGCGAATTTGCAATTCGCCCTGCCTGCCGAAATCGATACAGCCTTTCAAATCGGTAATGCCATCCAGCTTGCAGTCTTCCAATTCCACTTTGAGTCCCTGCACTTTTTCCATATCTTCACCGATGAGGTAAAATCTGACAATGCCGGTGTCGCGCTCCTGCAGTACGCGTCCGAGCAGGGTCCCTTCCTCGTTGCTGAAGGAATAAAGTAAGTAGGGTTCCTCCACCTGCCCCCCTTTAGCAGCGAGGCGGTATTTTTTATCGTTCGGCAAATCCGCACCCATCACCGGAAAAAGTATATTATCATTAATATTTTTAACATATTGAAGCATATCAACTGTTAACCTGTGCGTCAATAAAAGGTTCAGTTCAGCCAGAGTCAGATAAATTTGCCGGCAGCGGTCGCACCGAATCAAATGCTCCATTTCCTGTTCGGATGCCGCCCGCCTTCCCGACAGGATGCTTTCAATTCTTTTTTCCGCCAAACAGATCATATCATTACCTTTTCAAGAGAGATGGTACCTGAGCGATCAGATGCTTTACATATTTATATAGATACATTCGGTTGTCAATCAGAAAAATATTTTTGCTTCTTTTTTAAATCTATCTCTCGCCAGTTTAATCAGGTACTCGAACACGTTGCGGAGCGAGCGAAAATATTCCTGTCGCGACAAATCGGGCCAATGACGATGCGCATAGGAATAATAGTCTTCCGAGCTTTCTCCCTGCACCACATCTTCGGCCCAATCGCGCAGAGCCGCCTGCAGGCATAATCCCTGGCGCAAACTCAATTTCCCTTTTTGTACATAACTGGTCATGATAATCTTGCTGATATCCGCTAAAATAGTCTGACTATGATGAATAAACTCCTGGCAGGAAACGTTTGTACTTACATCCTGAGAATTTCGTCCGTCTGCGGTATTAGTGCGAAAGTTGCGGATGAGCCGAACCAGGTCCATGAGATCAACGCTCACCGAACGCTGATGTGCTGCTGATAAATTCTGCAATAATGCATCGACCATCTGAGCGATCGTCATATCGGCGTCCCACAGCCGGTGCGCCAGTCCGGCAATCAGTTCCGCCCGAGGGCACGAAATCCCCTCCTCCGACGCTGAGGGATTGGGCGCATAGACGACATGGAGGCCGTTGATGTCTTTGGTAAGTTTGGTGTGAGGATGTTTACTGACACACAAACGGATATTGCGCAGTATCTTGCCGCCCTCGGGATCGCGCTGACGGTAGAGACGTGTCAGGAACTGATGCACCTGGCGGACGATAATCTGCCGCAGGCGGATAAGATATTCGTCCGCCTGTAACGGCGCATCGCACATGGGGGCGAAAATTCTTTGAAAATATATTAGCTTGCCATCGGCGGAATGGTAAAATAGATCAGCGACGGCATCCGCAGCCAGACCGTTCCAATCATCCGCCCCTACCCACGCTCGGATGCGCTGCCCGCGGCGCTCCAGTATTTGCATATACGCCCTGGCCGTATCAATACATATTTTTGCCAGCGCCTCTTCCTGTTTTGCGTCGGCCCGGCCGGAACATACAGCCATCAAGATTTCTTGTAGATAATTATCCTGCATCTGCCCATCAAAACTTGTCCATTCCGGTATTAATATACTCTGCTTATTTGGATTTCTCAAGACATTTTTTCACCGGGCGGGATTGGCTTCTTTTTATATCGGAACAATGGATGGAGATCGAATGAGAAATATGCACCGGATGGGGAGGCGCGACAGGATCGCGAATAGGCGTAAAAAATGGTTAAAATGGAAATAAATCGGGAGGATAATTCATACCCTTAGTTCAAGGCTTAAATCCGGGTGAGAATTGCTCCATATTCTCCTATTTCGGCTGGTATTGCGGCAAACTGATGATGAATTCCGTGCCCTTACCCCGGACACTTTCAACGGAAATCGCGCCCCTGTGCCTTTCAATGATCTCCTTGCAAATAGCCAGTCCGAACCCATGCCCCTTCTGCTGCTGGGTATAGTTTGGGTTGAATAGCTGTTTCAGTTTCTCTTTCACTATGCCGGGGCCGTTATCTTTAATCCTCAGTTTCACCCGGCCTTCTTCGGACACCCAGCTCGTGCTGATGGTAATGGTGACATCCCGTCTGGCCTGAACGGCATTATTCACCATATTGAATAGAATCTGACGAATCTGGCCCGAATCTCCGTGCACATCCGGTACGTTCTCATCCAATTCCGCTACAATGTGGATTTTTTTCTTTTGATAAAGCGGCCGTACCAGTTCGATGAACGTGGTAACGATCTGATTCAGAGAACAGCGTTCCAATAGAGTCTCGCTGTTCAATGAACCACACAACTCCTGCACCAGTTGACCGGCATTCTGCAAGGCAACGGCAAGCTGGTCGACCTGTTCGGACATATCATTACCTGCCTCCCCTTTCTTCAAGCCGGATTTTATCATCTCCAGATTACCGGATACAATCGTCAGGAGATTATTCAGTTCATGGCCGATGGGCGCGGACAATTTGCCGCGCATGGCCAGCCTGTCATAATGGATGACTTTTTGCTGCATGGTCTCGACAAAATTCCAGGCATTGACGTTTTGCTGGATCAGGTGCGACTTGCTGATAGCCTCCGCCGCCAATTCGGCCAGCAATTGACCGATGACGAATTTGTCGGGCGTATTATGACGCTCTTTTCCCTCAATATAGAGAATGCCAAAAAATTTCTTGCTGCTGCGAACCGGAATAAACCAGCGAAAATTTTGTTCCAACAGGGTATGAGCGCTCTCATCATGGGGCTCGCCGATGCAGATGCTTTCCCTATTGCGCAGCACGCGCTGGATGAACTCCGCATCAGCGACCATGCCCTGATCGGATGAATAAGCTCCTTTCGACAGAGCGATGCGCAGTTTGCCGTCGGCATATCGCAATAAGAGATAGGATTTTTCAGCCGGCAGCGCCTGCAACCCGGTATCGAGAATCAGTTCCAAAACCTGACGAAAATCTGCAGCGTCCTTCATCTTTTGCACAATCTGCATCATCCTATAGAGAATGAGATTGCTTTCCTGATATTTCATGGTCAGGCGCTCGGAGGCATACTTTTGCCAGCGAGCGAGAAAATTTCTCAAAAAATCGGAAGAATTGTTATCAGGTTCTTCGTCCACCATATCCAAAAAATCCATTCCGTGTGACATGATCACTCCCAACTGCAATTTTAATCATAGATAGCTGCTAAATGCATACACTATGTCCCCTTTAGGACGCACCGGTGCGCCCCGTGTTGCCACCCTGGGACGGTTTTTGCCCTCCCACTGCCTCAAGTCCGTTTTTTTTATTATTTTTGCAACTAGTATGCCATACATCGCCTCGCCGATTTCAGGATGTATGGGAAAATTGCTGAGCTATGGTTTCCGGGGCGCAGGCAATCCTTCAGAAAAGGCGTTAAAAAAGCCCACCAATTCTTTATCTGAAAAACGTTTTATGGTTCATCCGACCGAAAAAAGTGTTTTTGCAAAAATCAATTGGAACAGGTTCAATCATTCATAAGACAATAAAAAGTCACATGATCGTTCCGTTCACAGGTCGCACGCTTCATCCACAGGCAACAACATCTCTCCTGCGCTAAAAAGGCATCGTAAGGTTAAAAATTAGAGAAAAATCTGTTTTATTCAAAAAAGGAAAATGCTATATTAAAAAAACTACAACCATGGAAAATGACAGGGAAACTGGTCTATGAAAGTAATTTACCTCCTCCGACACGGCAAAGCCGAGGTCGGCTCCGCCCTGCAGTCGGACAAAGAGCGCAGGTTGATCTCGCGCGGACAAAAAGAAACGCGCAAAACAGCTAAACAATTCTTGCTCAACGGCTGGGTTGTCGGGCATGTAGTAACCAGTCCGGCATCGCGCGCGGCCGAAACCGCTGAAATATTTTGCCAAACCATTGGACGCGCTCCGGCCCAAATAGAAAAAGACGATCTGATTTACAATGCCGACGCCGGCGATCTATTCAAGTTGTTGCAAAAAAATTCAAATCAATTCTCGTCGGTCCTGCTGGTGGGGCATAATCCGACCTTTACCGACCTGGCCGAAATGCTCTCGTCATCTTTTCACCAGCACATTCCAACCGGTGGATTGGTCGCCATTCGATTTAATGTGGAAAGCTGGAAAATGCTCAGGGCGGGTCAGGGTGAGGTGTTGGGCACCATCTTTCCGAAAGTAAAGGAAGACAGGTTGAAGGAAAAAGACCATACCGAACAGTTACAGCAAGCCGTGGCGCGCAGCATCGAACAGACTTTGTTGAACCTCGGTTTTCCGATCAGGGAGCAGGAGCGGGAATTGATCCGATACAAAAGTGAAAGACTTGTTGCGAAATTGCTGAAATCTCTACAAAGATGACCGTGTGGACACTGCCAACTGCAAACAGCCAACTGCCAACTTGCTACTGCCAACCGCCAATTGCCAACTGAATACTGCCAACTGGGCTTTGTCATGGTGTAAGTATCTTTGTGATAGGTCGGCAAACAAATGACGTCATTTATAGATAAGACCTCGTATGCCGGGCGCCATTAATCGATCCATCAGCCGCAAAAATACTTTTCAGCGTCCGAGCCAGCCTCTGATATTGCGATAGCGCATTATAAAGTTGCGCCGATACCCGCAGAATGCGCCCCGGCGGCTGCGGCCAGAAATAGACCAGCAAATCGATCCGGTATTCTCTGAATAATCTCTCCTGCAGCGGCTCGAGGTAGTAAGCGGGAACCGGCTGCGGATAGTCCGCCGCATCGGGAATAGGGACGGCAGCCATGGTGCCGACCATTTCATCCGGACACGGTTTTGCGATGTCGAGCGCCGCGCATAGCGTATCGCGCGCCTCGAGGGCGAGGCCGCGGTTGCTCGCCATCAGCTCCGGCCAGCCGCCGGTCAGCAACGACCCCATGAAGCGAATGGCCTCGGCAACGCTGAGGTAAGCCGCCTGATCGATGGTGCCGTTCCAAAAAAATTCGAATTGCAGATCGGATGCGAACCGATGCGTTTCCGCC
>JAFGSU010000137.1 GCA_016934435.1 Candidatus Zhuqueibacterota bacterium
CAGATGCGGCAGGACCTGAAACTGCTCGAGACGGGGCCGATGAATGAAGAAGAATTGGCGCGGATGCGAAGAATCGGAGATTATCTTTACAAAAAATAGAGAAAATTATGCGTATAGTCGTCCTCGAAGGTTACACCCTCAATCCCGGCGATCTATCCTGGGAAAAATTGCGCGTCCTCGGGCCGTGTGAAATCCATGACCGTACGGCCGCCGAAGAGGTCGTTGGTAAGAGCCGGGAAGCGGAAATCGTTTTGACCAACAAAACACCGCTCACTGCTGAAATGATGGCGCAGCTGCCAATGCTGAAATACATCGGGGTGCTGGCCACCGGCTATGACATCGTCGATATAAAAGCCGCCGCCAGTCGGAGTATTCCGGTGACCAATGTGCCCGCCTACAGCACCGAATCGGTGGCACAGCTTGCTTTCGCCCATCTGTTAAACCTGTGCCACCATGTCGCGCAGCACAGCGAGAGCGTACGGCAAGGTGGTTGGAGTCGCTCGGAAGATTTTTGTTTCTGGGAATTTCCTCTGATCGAATTATCGGGGCTGACGCTGGGCATCATCGGACTGGGTCGCATCGGTCGGGCGGTGGCGCGAATTGGCCTGGCCTTTGGCATGAAGGTGATGGCGCATGATCCGATGCTTTCAAAGCCGCCCTCGAATGAGGTTGTTCTCAGCGATCTTGAAGCCGTTTTTCGCAGCAGCGACGTGGTGACGCTACATTGCCCGCTGACGGCGGATAATCGCGGCTTTGTCGACGCCGATTTGCTTGCGCTGATGAAATCCCATGCGTTTTTCATCAATACCAGTCGCGGTCCGCTGGTGGATGAAGCGGCCCTGGCCGATGCCCTCAATCATGAGAAAATCGCCGGCGCCTGTCTGGATGTGTTAGCACAGGAGCCGCCGAACCCGGCCTCCCCCCTGTTGACGGCCAAAAACTGTTACATCACGCCGCACATTGCCTGGGCCACGCGCGCCGCCCGGCAGCGACTGATGGACGTAGCCGTGGAAAACATCGCCGCCTTTTTGCGCGGCGAAAAACTGAATGTGGTGAATGGGGTGTGAACAGGTATGTGCTGAACAGGTATGTGTAGTCCACCTTCCAGGTGGCCTACACATGGAACGGCATATTTTACAGTTGACATTGGAGACGGTATTTATTAGCTTTTTGGTGATCATATTCATTTTTATAGCTATTCGATGGTAAATCAACCGTTGAATTCCATCTCAACAACAGATAACACCATCTAATGTTTTCGCAAATACTCCTCTCAGCGATGAAAAGGAACTCTGATGAACAAAGTCATATTATTTCTTGCAATTTTGCTCGCGGTAAATCCGAGCTACCCGCAATGGTACGTCGCCACCGACGGTAAGGATGAAAATCCCGGCACCATCGACCAGCCGCTGGGGACGATTCCGAAAGCGATCTCACTTTCGGCGCCGGGCGACACCATCTATGTGCGCGGCGGAACGCACCTGTATAAAAGCGCCATCACCATCAGTTATAGCCAATCCGGCACCGAGACGCAGCGACGCCATCTGTTCGCCTACCCGGGTGAACGCCCGCTGCTGGATTTCAGCCAGAGCGACCTCGGCGTCAAAGGCATCAGTCTCAGAGGCAATTACTGGTACATCAAGGGGCTGGACGTCAAAGGCGCCGGCGACAACGGCCTGGAGATCAACGGCGGCTCCCATAATATCATCGAATGGTGTACCTTCTTCGAGAACCGCGACAGCGGCGTGCAGCTGAGCAATTTAGCGGCGCACAACCAGATCATCAATTGCGATTCCTATTATAACGCCGATCCGCCCGACTGGGGCGATGCCGACGGCTTTGCGCCCAAATTGGCCGTGGGCACAGGCAACTATTTTTACGGCTGCCGCGCCTGGGACAACTGCGACGACGGCTGGGACGGCTACCTGCGCGGCGGCAACGACGTCACCACCACCCTGGAAAATTGCTGGACCTGGCACAACGGTTATTTGCCCGACGGCACCAATCCCGGCGCCCAGGCCAACGGCAACGGTTTCAAGATGGGCGGCGGCGACAGTGGTAACAGCGAACGATTGATGCACCATTTTGTCCTGCACAACTGCGTCGCTTTTGATAATAAAAACAAGGGATTCGACCAGAACAACAACGTCGGCTCCATGACCCTGCTCAACTGCAGCGGCTTTCGTAATCTCGAAGCCAATTACCGCATTCAAAAGACTCTGAACGAAGGGCAGTCTCTAATCGTGAAAAATGGTCTATCCCTCTACGGCGCCATACAGCTGGGCTCGTTTGCGATTCAGGAGACCAACAGCTGGATGCCGCCGTTCGTCGTGACCGCCGACGATTTTTTGAGTCTCGACGGCTCCCTGGCTTCGGCGCCGCGTCAGGCCGACGGCAGTCTGCCGGAGATCGATTTCCTCCACCTGTCGGCCGGCAGCGACCTCATCGATGGCGGCACCGACGTCGGCCTGCCGTATTTGGGTAAAGCGCCCGATCTGGGTGCTTTTGAGAGCAACTATGCCACACTGGTCGCGCATCACAGCGCATCACAGCTGGAATTCACTTTGCTGCAAAACTATCCCAATCCTTTCAATCCCGGCACCACCATCGCCTATAGCCTGCACAAGCAAGGGCAGGTAGATCTCGCGGTCTATAATCTTTCCGGCCAGAAAGTGGCAACGCTGGTGGATGGCGAGCAGGCAGCGGGTGCCTATCGGCTACAATGGCGGCCGAACGGCCTGGCAGCGGGGATGTATTTTTATCGTTTGCAGACGCAGGACGGGGCGCAAATCAAACGCCTGATTTTGCAGCGATAAACCGGTGACGGCCGAAGCAGTCGTTACAGCAAGTTGAGCATGGCAAGAATGCCATTATTCATAAAAGGATATAATAAAAATGTCATTGCGGGTGCCATCATTCCAGCAAGGACATAAAAAAAAAAGATTGTCATTGCGAATCCGCCGCAGGCGGATGAAGCAATCCCCGCCGAAAGTGGACTGGATTATGACCCTTACAGCGGGGACTGCCGCGCTCCACGGCATACGGTCATAAATGGATGGCGCAGCGCCTCCGCCCGCAGTGACAGAGGTGGCGGCAAGACGCAGTCCCTGACTGCGTGCCTGCCTGCTTTGTGTCATACCACCATGTCATGCTGTAAGCATCTATTGTGGTTGGCGATCCGAGTGACTGCCGGCGAAGTTGGATGGCTATCGACAATGTATTCTTGCAGAACGACATAATGTACGCTTTTAATGATATTTCCATGATCGCCGGAGGATTACGATGAGGAGCGTGCAGCGTATTTTGAATTGCGCCGGCATGAGATTAGATGGTATTGTCAACACTGCCAACAGGGGGTGGGTCAACGCCTTAGGCGTTAAATATTTATAGCAACACAATTTAAAGGGTTAACCCCCGTAAGGGGTGATAGGTTGAATGATCTATTCAGGAAAAATATCACCCATAAAGTATCGATCGTCCGGCAGATGCCTGCCGGACGGAACGCTGATGCGGGATTTTTATCCCGCAATCCGCCGAGACAAGCGGAATCGCATGGATGCAGTCGATTCTATTGGGTCGGATGTCCCTCGCCAGCGCCCGCGCCGTGATCGAGCGTGTTTTGGAGTGCGCCGTCGCGACGGCGCTCTGTCACACGTCGACGCGTCGACGTGTGACAAAGCGGTGCCGAGGCACCGCAGTCCAGAGTTATTCACCCTGTTATTCATCCTGGCAGGGCTATTCCCAAAGCATCTCGCCCAGCGAAGAGAATCCCCTGCTAGGGTGGGCTTTTGCGTTTCATGCACGATTTAACCCGATCGAAAAAAAATATCATCGCGAACGGAGGAACGGGGCATGAAAAAGAGCAAAAGCCGCCATGGAGCGAAGCAATCTCCGCCGAAAGGAGACGGGTCAATTGCCCTTACAGCGGGAATCGATTCGCTCCACGGCGGATACCGGCCTTTTACGCATCTATGTTCTCCGCTCGCTATGACATTTTTGTATTGTGTCCTTAGAAGAAAAAAACAAGCCGGATTTCCGGATAGAAATCCTGGTGGCTTTACTGAAAAGCGTTCTAAAAATCCATCGGGAACTGTTTGCCCTGATGGTTGGTTTTAATATTAGAATATCGTTTTTTACATGTGAGTTGATTTGAGACGTTGGCCGCACAGGCGTACTCCCGATGTACCATGAACGAAACCGGTAGCACTTATTTGATCACCTGAATCCGGGGACCAATGGCCTGTGAACCGAGCACGAGTGACCATGCCTGGATCAGTTAGCCGCCGCAACCAATGTCGAATGATTGACGCACCTCTCCCTGTTGCCGTTCATCAGCTCCACTTTGTGAGGAGGGCCATACCATGAAAACGCGCCTGTGTTTTTTTCTGATCCTCTTTCTTCTGAGCAGCATAGGACTGGTCTATGCAACAGCTGCGGACACCAGCGGCAAAACCCAAATAAGCCTGCCGTGGGACGAATTCAAAAAAATAATCCGCCTCGACGAAAACCAGGTCATCCTGTCGATGGAGATCTATCACAAGCTGCTGGCGCAGACCGGTGTGGAGGTGGAAGCGCAGCCCGTGGTCCGCGACGGCTATGTGATGCTGACCCGCGCCCAGTTCGACAGGTTGGTCGAGCAGATGAAACCGCCCCAGGGTACTACAGCAGCCCCTCCCGTCGATTTTCTCGTAACCAGGGCGGCTTATGCCGGCGTCATGGGACAGGAAAACGTGCGTTTTACCGCTACGTTCAACGTCGCCGTCCTCAAGCGCGATGCTTTCTTAAAAGTACCGCTGCTGCCGCAGAGTATTGCGCTCGAGGATATTAAAGTGAACAATAAAGCAGCCATGGTCGTGCGCGAGAACGGGTATCATCACATCATCTTTAATCAAAAGGGCGATTATACCGCCACCGCCGTTTTTTCCATTCGATCTTCACTGGAAAAGGGGCCGCACCTTCTCGACATCCCCATCATCGAAACGCCCATCACCCTGTTGCAGCTGAAAATACCGCTGACGAACATTAAAGTCGATATTCCGCAGGCGCAGCAATTGCGGACGCAAATTACAGCCGGCCGAACCGACATCTATGCCACCCTCACTTCCGGGCGATCGATACGGGTGGAATGGCGTAAAAAAGTTGCGCCCGCCGAACGAGTCGCCGCCAAAGTATACAGCGAAGTGCTGCACCTGGTCTCTATCGAAGAAGATGTTTTAAAAGTTGATACGGATATCCATTATAACATCCTGCACAGCGAAATCAATCAGGTGCGCGTGGTGGTGCCGCGATATCTGACTGTGCTTTCGGTGACCGGCGCGGCTGTGGGCGACTGGCGCGAATCGATGAGCGGAGATGAACGCGTGCTTGTGATCCCCTTTAATTACGGCGCCAAAGGCACGGTCACCGTCGCTATCGCATCGGAAATGCCGTTATCCGAAAGCGGCCGGAATGTTTTTGATGGTATCAAAACGCTCGAGACGGTACGTGAGACCGGCTATATCGGCATCGCCCTGCATACCAGCGCCGAGGTTAAGGTAGCGGAAAGCGACGGCCTCGAAATAACGGCGATACAAAAGCTGCCGGCAGCTCTGTACAACAAGTCGGACAAACCGCTGATGCGCGGATTACGTTATCTCAAACATCCCTTTCGCGTTGTGCTGGAAATCCGCAAGCATGAAAAAATGGCCGTGCCCATGGCTACCATCCATTCGGCCAATGCGGTCACTCTTTTCACCGAAGACGGCAAAGTAGTGCACCGTCTGATTTATCAGGTGCGCAACAGTTCGAAGCAATTTCTGCAGATGCGTCTGCCCCGCGGGGCGGATGTATGGAGCGTTTTCGTCGATAACAAACCGGTAGAGTCGTCGATCAACGGCGACGGCGACCTGCTGATCCCGCTGATCCGCTCGCAGATGACCGACAATCGTCTCCAGACTTTTGCGGTGGAGGTGATCTACTGTCTGGTGGAAGGCCGGTTTTCCGCCTGGAGCCGGAAAGAGTCGAATCTGCCGCAGGTGGATTTACTCACCAGTCAGATCATCTGGTCGGTGTATCTGCCCAATGATTATCGGTATTTCTATTTCCAGAGTACTCTGGAGAAGGAAGAGATCATCCGCGGCATCAATATTTTCGGCCGAGCCTGGCGGCAGTATGATGAAGAGGGCATGAAGCGGTTGTCGGCGGCGGACCAGCCGGAGTCGCGGAATAAATATTATGAGGATGCTTATAAAGGAAAAGATTATAAGAGCAGATTCAGGAACGTTCCGCTCAAAGAGGAACAACTATCAACCCAGGTACAGTCGGAACTGGATTTCAGCGGCCGGTTGAATGAGCTGGCGCAGGGGGCCATGCCGGCAACGCAGCCGTCGACCGGCGCAACCGGCATTACGCCCATTCAGATCGACGTGCCCACCAGCGGCCAGGTATACCGATTTGCCAAGACCATCGTCAAGAGCGACGATGCGCTGACCTTTTCGGTGGTATATGCGCAAAACTATCTGGTCTCGCTGGCGCGCTGGCTGGTTATTCTATTGATATTGATCCTGTTATATGGTTTGCGGAAAAAGATCAAGAATTTTATCCATCGCACCGTTGGAATCATTGAAGAATATAGAGCCGGGATAGTAAAAATTATCGGTTCGAGACTGACACTGATCATCCTGATTGGATTCTTGCTGGTGAGCATGTTTATCGGTCGCGCGTTATTTTTGCTCATATTCGTCCTGCTGTGGATTGTGGCAGGGTATCAGATAGTGGAATATAGCAGGAGAAGCAAAGAAAAGTAGGATATTTTTTTTGCTATCTTTTCAGAATTTGACATTTACATATTTAAGGCTTACATTTCACCATTGTTCTGGGGTTGCATTCCACACAACAAGGGAGAATCGAATGTCGTTTCACCAGTTTAACAAACAAATTGTTAAAGGAAAAAAAGCATGGTTGATACCAAGCATCCTAACCAACTGCTGACAGAAAAAAACATCATCGTCACCGGGCCAACCTCGGGCATCGGCGAGGAGATTGCTGCACAACTGGCGGATTTCGGTGCCCATGTAATACTCGCCAGTCGCGATTTAGAAAAAGGCGAGCGAACGTTGGCAGAAATAGCCCAGCGTACAGGCAATCAGAACTGTAAGGTTATGCAAATCGATACTTCCAGTCAGCAATCCATTCAGGAATTTGCTAGTCGATATCAGGAGGCGCATGCCCGCCTTGATGTGCTAGTCAACAATGCCGGGATTTTCCGCACCACACGGCATTTGAGCGTCGACGGCATAGAACTCACCTTTGCCACTAATGTGCTCGGCTATCATCTCCTGACGCGGGAGCTTCTTGACCTGCTGCGCAAGAGTGCGCCGGTGCGCATCGTCAACGTGGCCTCCACTTTTGCTTTCGATCTCGATCTTGAAGACCTGCAATTCGAGCGTCGAGCTTATGAGGGTCGAAAAGCCTATGCGCAGTCCAAGGCCTGCAACCGTATGCTCACCCGGGCGTGGGCGCGTCGACTCGAGGACAGCGGCGTCACCGTCAATTCCATGGCACCCGGACTGGTAATGACGGGTTTGTATCGCGACACCTCGCCTATGCTGCGACTGTTTCTGCGCATCATCCGGCTGTTTCACGGCCGTAGCGCCTCGCAGGGAGCGGATACAGCGGTTTGGCTGGCGAGCAATCCGGAAGTAGAAGGGATCACGGGAAAATTCTATGAGATGCGGCAGCAAAAGCCTTGTGAGTTTAGCAACTTCGAGGCGGAGGAAAAGTTATGGACCATTTGTGAGGAGCTGACGGCTCGTAGAATGGTTGATGATCATAATGTACCAAGATAAAAGAATTGACTTACATTAATTGATCGTAAAGGGAAAAACATGTCGAAATATTTAACAATCAAAGGAGGCATCCGCCATGTTAAAATCATTGATCGCACTGTTAATATTCATTGCCGATGTTCTCGCAATCCTGAGCATTGCAAAGAGTAAAGCTTCTACCGTCGAGAAAATCATCTGGATTCTCATCATCATCATTCTGCCGTTCATCGGGTTGGTAGTTTGGTTTTTCGCCGGGCCGGGGTCAAAAAAGATTTAGCAAGGGAATAGTACATGGGAATACTGATCGAAACCAAATGCCTGGATTGCGGCAGATTCTTTAACCGGCAAGAAGGAGGTGGCTTTTCTTTTCATCTATTGCGTTGTGACAAATGTGGCAAACTAAAGGCAATCGGTTTTAAGAAATTGGGTGAACTTTATCTGCGATTTCTTAAAGGCTTAAAAAGACCGTACGCCATGGCAACATCGGAGCATGACGAATATGTACAAAAACGCGTTACAGTTGAACCCATCTCCGAAGATGAGTATTATAATAAAATCGAAGAAATAGCAGGCCACTGCCGATGCCGCGGCAAGTATACATTCGACGCGCCGCCCCGGTGTCCACATTGCCGGTCGACGAATTTAGAGGACGGCAGGACAGTCGCCTTTTATGATTGAACATACCGTAAAGGATAATCCGATATTCGAACTTGACGATGTGACGACAATATTAGGCTCAAAAATAGTGTGTGAAAACGGATAGACCCTGGATGTTGCCGCGTTTTTTGCGGCACAGTCGGGTGTCTCGACATAATAAGATCAAATACATACGAAACACCCGGGGTTGATTGAATTGGAATTATGCAACTTCCACCCGTATCCGGATACACCAGTCCCCCCCTTTCCCAAAGGGGGGCCAGGGGGGATTACAATCCAGCTATTCCCAGCTAAACAATCCCCCTGAATCCCCCTTTGGAAAAGGAGGACTTGGCCTTTCTCGCAAAGGTCGAAATGGGGGAATCAATCAAAAATGCATGACTCGCCGCAGAGCAGCAACAAAACGTTCCCACGAGGATCGTATAAACGAGAAAACGCCGAAGGCGTGGCAGGATTGTAGCCTTTCAGGGCACAAACGACAAACCCCGAATGGGTGACAGGATTTTGATTGTTGTATCGTGTCACCCCTTCGGGGTTTAGTTGGTTCGGTTGGTTTTTCTATAATCGTGTCATCCCTTCGGGATTTAGTGGTTTCGGTTGGTTTTTCTATCAGTATATTTGTAGATAATCATCGGCGAAAAGTCCCGTTAGGGACG
>JAFGSU010000138.1 GCA_016934435.1 Candidatus Zhuqueibacterota bacterium
GATATGGTCCAGCAGCCGGCCGGGACAGGCCACGACGATATCAACGCCGCGGCGCAGGGCCTCTAACTGCGGCCTGACCGGCACACCGCCGTATACGGCAACGCTGCGAATCCCGGTGTTTTTGCCCAGTTCACGAATGGCCCCGTGGATTTGTTCCGCCAGCTCGCGCGTGGGCGTGAGAATAAGCGCACGAATGCGGCCGCGCTTGCCTTTGATTAATTGGTGTAACATGGGCAGGACAAATGCCGCGGTCTTGCCGGTTCCGGTCTGCGCCGTACCGATGACGTCGCTGCCGGAAAGAATAACCGGAATGGCGGCGGTTTGCACCGGCGTCGGTAGGGAATATCCCGCCCGTTCGATGCCCGGCATAAGACGGGCATCCAAATTGAATTGTTTGAAACTCATTGGTTTTCCTTATCTTCAATGGTGTAATGGATGTCCGGGGATGTAAGGAAAGATGCGTATAAGAAGCTACAGAAAAAATCTGGAGGTTCGATTCACTGGCAGGCCAGGATTATAGATCGATCAACATCACGATTTCAGTAACGATATATATAGTCGATGTGCGCGATGAATGCAGAGATATTACATCAAATCATTCAGAAATTAAAACTTGCACCTTATCGAAGTTAATGAAATGACATCACGTTTTAATTAATTGATTTTAATATAGTAAAAATATTTAATATCTCCAAGACATTTCTGCGTTTTTATTCAAATCGCTGTGATTATACTGATCATCCCGCCAGACCTGCAATGGGCTGACAGAAACGATAATTTTGTCTTCACTTTTTAACTATGGAAGCATTACGCCGTGCCCTTCAATGCGGAGACGACCATCCAATGATGGATGTACAGCGTCGATTCAAACACGACGATTGGCGCCCGAGAAGCCAATGACGATGGAGGTGCGAGGCATGGCAGATACGCCGAATGATCCCTGTTTAAGCAGAATGTAAAACCAGATAGGGACACGATGACTACCGCTACACGGATAAGGAAAGTGGGGTGCGTCCAGGATAGACCCATTCGTCACATCCGCACCTCGCGGGTGCGGTGACACGTCACTGCCCCCTCACACGTCGATGCGTCGACGTGTGACAGAGAGGTTGTTCTAAAGTTTAAAAAATGTATAGATTCTACGTTATTAGTGCCTTCTCCCCCGTTTCGAGACTATTATAAAACTCCAATACAAACATAAAGAGCAAGTTCCCTCGCCTCCTGGGAGAGGGTCAGGGAGAGGGTAACAATAATATAGACAATATATTAAACATGATCGATTGCCCTGTCAAAACGATGAAAATTATATCGATTGCCTCGATTTCTACTTTTTCAACGACCTCTTTTTAAGGGAGAGAAGGACAGGATGAGGGGGACATGCCGTCATTTAACTATATTCGACGGCTGTTATCGTACTTTTTAGTCAACCGCACTCCAAAGATGTATGGATGCATTATTTAAGACCTTTCAGGTTTAATCACGCCGGACATTACATGCTTCCGATGGAGTAACGGAATGAGATGAAAATAACGGCACACGAGATGGAATGAACGTTTTCAAGCCATCTCAAACCGAGGAATTGAGATTGGCACAAAAATCGCCGGCACACAAAAAAACTTTAAATTAACCTTGACATTATTTTCGATTATCAGTATTTTGAAAAAAATAATACTCTCCGACGAAGCGAAAAAGACTATCGTCTGATTTTGCCTGTGGACAGGCAGGGAATATAAAGGGCACGGCTGAATGAGTTCGTGCCTTTTTTATTTGCTCATTTTCAGTTCAGTTTTCGGCTTGACATCGAATTTTGCTTTAAACCAGGAGGACGGAAAATGATAAAATTCATCCTCATGGGCACAATTAGTTGCATTTCACTCATTCTGTTTCCTGTGAATGTAAAAGCGCAAACCGGCGTCCCGTTGTTGAAAATAGTGAAAAGCGAGGACGGCAAAGTCTGTATTATCCAGAGCCGTGAAATTCAACAGACCACAGGGACCAAGGTAAAAATAATAAAAACAAAAGGAAATGCCGATCTAACAAATGAATCCGATGGGGATGCGTTGAACAATATGCAGAAGAGCAATCCAGCCGGCCAGGCGATGAATCCTGGGCCGGATTTGGATATTGATCCTGACCATTGTAGTTTTAATTATAATTCAAGTACGCATGATTTGACCGTCAATGTACGGGTAATAAATTCCGGCACCAGCGCTGCTGACTGGAACTATCTGGGCTATTATGTATCAACAAATGCGGGTTGGTCAGTGACTGATTATCGATTTGGCAATGATTATGTAGCGGCTCTGGCGCCCGGGAGTTATAGCGATGAGACGATTATGGTTGATATCAGTACGGTTACAACCTATCCTGATTTACCGTGCGGTACGCATACCTATTTTGTTGGGTTCATACTCGATTATACAAATAGAGTGGCTGAAGATAGTGAAGCCAATTTCTTCGGTTGGTCATCCCCTTCGATCACCTTTCCACGGTGTGGGTCCGGTCAACCGAACCTTACTGCCGAGGGACAGCCGGCGAGTTACAATTTTAATTCCAACACCTGCCAGCTGGATATCAATGTGCGAGTGATTAATGATGGCGATCATTCAGCTGGAGCCAGCAATCTGGGTTACTATTTATCATCCAATGCAAACATAACGACCAGCGATTGCCGGCTGGGCACCGATTGGGTCGTATGGTTAGATCCTGGAGCCTACAGCAATGAAAGCATCGTAATTAGTGATATCTGTAATATCACCTGTGTTTCGAACGGCACCTGGTATGTCGGTTTTATCATTGATTATCTGGATGAAGTCGTCGAGTCGGATGAAACGGATAATGACTGGTATTTCACCCCATCCATTAATGTGGGTTGTTGTTCCGGAACACAGCCGACCTGCGCCATTACGGTGACGAATCCCAACGGCGGCGAACAATGGTCCAGTGGCTCGACACAAAAAATCACCTGGACCTCCGAAGGCGCATCCGGCAATGTAATTATTCGCTACTGGTGCGACGGCGCCTGGCAGGTCATCGTCGAAAGAACGGAGGATAATGGAGAATACGATTGGGCGATTCCAACCTGTTTGCATTGCGATCAAATCAAAATGGAAGTGATGGATGCCGATGACGAAACCTGTTTTGATCAGAGTGACGGTTATTTCACCATCAGCGGCAACGGCAGCGAAAAAACCCTGACCGTGCCGTTCCTGCCGGGCTGGAACATGTTCTCCATCAACGTCGCCCCGCCCGATTCCAGCATCGAAACGGTATTACAGCCCATTGTAAATCATTTCAAGATCGTCAAAGACGGTATGGGTAGAAATTACATCCCGCAGTATCAGATCAATACCATCGGCAACATTCGCTATAAGGAAGGCTATCAGGTTTACATGCTGCAGCCCTGCTCGTTAAAAGTCGACGGCCAGCCGGTGGCGCCTACCACGCCCATTGCTTTGATCGCGGGCTGGAACATGATCAGCTATTTGCCGACGGTCCCCATCAATGCGGCGGCAGCGCTTTTCAGCATCAAAGATCAGCTAATGGTCGCCAAGAACAACGACGGCCAGGTTTACATCCCGCAATACAACATCAACACCATCGGCGATATGCGGCCGGGGCAGGGGTATCAGGTCTATCTAAATACGGCAGCGATCCTGATTTATCCAAATGCCGATTTGTTAAAACCGGTTGTGCAGGAGAATAAAGCTGAGGCCCTTGTCGAGCATTTTACTTTTACCTCCCGCACCGGCGAAAATGCCATCATTGTTCTGCCGGCCGAGGTTGTCAGGCGTGATATTCAGATTCAGCCGGGCGATGAAATCGGCGCCTTCACCCCATCGGGCCTGTGCTGCGGCGCCGGCGTGTGGCAGGAGGAGAATTTAGCCATAACCATCTGGGGCGATGACGACCAATCCAAAACCATCGATGGCTTCCGTACAGGAGAATCCATGTCCTTTCGCCTCCGCCGGCATGATGGGGATGAAGCAATTCCGCTCCGGATCGCGTTTGAACAACCGGGGAGCGAATGCTATCAATCAAATGGTTTCGCTGTAGCTGCTAAAATCTGCTCTGATAGTGAAAATACATCTTTAGCGATGGAACCACTCGATGCTTTTCAACTGCTGCAGAATTATCCCAATCCGTTCAATGCGGAGACCACTATTAAGTACTATTTATCACAACCAGCGAATGTAGAATTGGTTATTCACGATTTGCAGGGAAATTTGGTCTCCCGATTGCAGGCAGGTGCAAAAGCGGCCGGATATTTCGAAGTGAAATGGGACGGCCGCCACAAGTCCGGCCTGCCGGCGACTACAGGGGTATATTTTTGCAGGCTATCGGTCAGGGCTGAAGAGACCGGCGGGGCATCCTTTGTGGATGTGAAAAAGATGGTTTTGATGAGATGAGCCAAAAACACGAAAGAGCTTCAAGCCCTTTCAGGCTTATAGGTCAGATGGCCTAAGCGAAAATAATCAATAGCCTCAATACAGCTGATTTTTATTGAATATGGAATACAAGAGAGATTCAGGCATTTTTTATACAGTTTTTTTGATAGATGGTTGTTGATAATATTTATAAAATTGGAAGGATCATATGAAAACTCTTAAAATTTGTATCTCTTCAGTCATCATTGCTTATGTATTTGTGAATAATCTTTTTGCACAAATACCACAGACGCCCAATTTGATCAGCCCACCTGATAATGCTATAGATGTATCGTTATTGCCAACCTTTGACTGGAGCACTGTAGTACCGAATGCATCATACTACTTGGATATTGAACAGGTCGGTTCTGCTTCAAGTAAAGATTATATCGTCAGTGAAAGTGAATATACCATAGAAACTATTTGGCTCGAAAACGGTGAGCGTTATTTTTGGAGGGTGAAAGCGTTCAACAGTTATGGAGAATCGGGCTGGTCAAATTGGAGGAGTTTTACATGTGCTGAACTTGGCCTACCCCAATTAATATCGCCTCCGAATGAGGCAACCGGTGTATCGTTAAATACTACGTTTACCTGGAGTGAAACACAAGGCGCCGTAATATACGAGTTATATTTATTTCCAAGTGAAGTTTGGGTGGATATATTTCCTGCTGGTTCTGCGACATCAATAACTATTGATCCCTTATATTTTAACTATAACTGGCAGTATAAATGGTTCGTCAAGGCACATGGGAATCCAGATTATAGTGAATCTGAAAGGTGGTCTTTTACAACAGATTATGCTCCAAACGCCAATTTTTCTGCATCTCCCACATCAGGGCAAGCACCCTTGACAGTTAAATTTACAGATCAGTCATCTGGTGATATTACCAGCCACGTATGGCTTTTTGGTGATGCTGGATTTAGTAGTTCATCGAATCCATCGCACACATATCAGAACCCTGGCACCTACACAGTCAAATTAACGGTCACGGGAGTACATCGCTCAAATACAAAAACCCGTACTGACTACATTGTTGTTTCAGCAGTATCAGGACCTGTAGCAAATTTTTCAGGATCTCCCACATCAGGACAAGCACCCTTGACAGTCCAATTCACCGATCAATCCTCCGGGAATATCACCGGCTATCTCTGGGACTTTGGCGACGGTGAAACCAGTACGGCGCCAAATCCATCGCATACATACAATAACTATGGCTATTATACCGTTAAACTGACAGTCACAGGGCCCGACGGATCCGACACCAAAATCCGCAGCGACTATATCGCAGTGACTGAAAACATGCTGTTGAACGGAGATTTCTCCGATGGAACGAATCACTGGCATTTTTGGATTGAACCAGACGCCTCGACCAGCAGTGCTGTCCAGAACGGAGAATACGTTGTATCCATCAGCAATGGCGGCAATAGTATTTATGACATCCAGTTATTTCAAAACGATTTACTGATAGAGAATGGCAAAACCTATGATGTATCCTTTGACGCGTATGCCGATGCCCCCCGGCAGATCAATGTTGATGTGGTAAATCAAACAACACCATGGACCGGTTATGGAGGTCAAACATTTACACTGGGTACCACAAAGCAGACCTATAATTATTCATTTACTATGACTGGTCCAACAGATTTGACTAGCCGCCTGGGATTTGCACTCGGTAACTCCACGGCGGATGTCTATTTTGACAAACTTTGCATGACCAAAAGAACACCCGAAAATATGCTCTTCAACGGCCGATTCGCCCACGGCACCTGCGGCTGGGATTTCTATGTCACCTCGCCCGCGCAAGCAACCTGTGCCGCTGAAAACAGCGAAATCGTCATCTCCATTGCCAACGGCGGCAGCAATCCCTGGGATGTACATCTCCAGCAGCCGCACCTGGTGATCGAAAAAGGCAGCTCCTATACCGTATCGTTCGATGCCTGCAGCAATCCGCCCAGACCGATTCGTCCCCTGGTCGGCATGGACGGAAATGCCTACACCGTGTACGGCGGCAACCAGTCCCTTAACCTGTCCACTAATAAAAAACGCTACTCTTATTCATTCACCATGAATCACACCACCGACCGCAAAGCCCGGCTTGATTTCGATATCGGCCAGCACAGCGGCGATCTGTATCTCGATAATGTGACGCTGACCAAAGGCGCCACTCCGGTGAAAGAGCGTGATCGGGATACCGTCTCTCCCGAATTGTTCCGCCTGGAACAGAATTTTCCCAATCCCTTCAATGCCGGAACAACCATACGATATCAGCTGTCGCAAACCGCCTGGGTGGAA
>JAFGSU010000139.1 GCA_016934435.1 Candidatus Zhuqueibacterota bacterium
TATATTTACTTTGTATTTCAAAGTACTTTTTATTATAAATAACATTAAAGGAGAAAGCTATGAATCAGCTAAAAATCGAACAGGAAATTTCGATCATAAAAATCATGATTGAAAAAACCAGAAGAGAAACCGCAGAGTCGGGGGTCTTTTTCATCGCCCTGGGCTTCCTCACAGCCATCACCACATTTGCAATGGGCATGCTGGACCTCTATCATATACACCATCTGAACCTGGCGATCCTCATCGGACTGACAGTAGTCAACGGCATCATCGCCTTTCTTATCATCCAGCGCGAATCAAAAACCGCCAGAGTAAAATCCTATGCCAAAACCCTGTTTTACAGCACCTGGTTTGCCATCGCGGTTCCGCTGATCCTGATCACATTTGTGTTGCCGTTCATCAATGTTATCCCCGCACAGGCCATTCCGGTGCTGGCGGCACTGCTCATCGGCGCGGCCTTTTTCATCAGCGGCGTCATCTATGAAATGAAATTTTTGATCTGGTGCAGTTTGGCCTGGTGGACAGGCGCTTGCCTCATGGCCGTGATCGACAGCCCGTACCGGTTTCTCATTCTCGTCGCCGTCATCCTGATCGGCTGGGTGACGCCGGGATTCATCCTCAACTATAAATATAAAAATCGGAGTGCAAAAGATGAAGCCTGATCAAATTTTACATCTGGATCCGCTGGTGCATGCTCCGATACGACTGGGCATCCTGTCGATCCTGATCACAGTGGAACATGCCCAGTTCACCTTTCTCAAAGAGTCCATCGGAACAACCGACGGCAATCTGAGCACACATCTGAGCAAGTTGGAAGAAGCGGGTCTCATCCGTATCGAAAAAACCTTTATCGGTAAAAAGCCGCACACCCTCTGTGCCATCACGGACAAGGGCAGGAAGGCGTTTCAGTCGTACATCGAACAATTGGACAGGATCGTAAAAGCACAGAAAATTCAATAAACATTTCGCAATTTCGAGGTTGATCCATATCGGATCAAGTACTTTTAGTATCGCTAAATCGGGAGAATATCTCATGCAAGTTACAAAAATTCTTTTTCTAGCAGGAAAAATCATCCTCTTAACGATCATCATATTTTTCCTTTTTTCGATGGGAACGGTGCTTGTCGGGTTTTCCCCGGATTCGGCAAGCACATCAATTAGCGCAACCGAAGCCACTGGTGAACAAGTGATGGCCGCCCTGGCGCTATTACTGGTTTGTTTCATCGATGTCGTGCTTCTGAGCGCTTTCATCCTTCGTTCGCGTTATACCGGCATTCGTCTAATCGGGATAGTCGCATTGGTCTATTACGGTATAAAAACATTCATGACCCAGATAGAGACCTGGTATTTTATGACGAATGTAACCTCCGACATGCTGTGCAAATTATTCCTCATGACAGTTCCCACCGCCATTCTTTTTCCGCCTATAGCGGTTGCCATACTGGGGAGATGGAGAGCGGACAGGCAGTCGCCGGCGCCCCGGCATCCACTATGGCCCACAGCGCCGCCGGAATGGATCTGGAAAATCGCATTTTTGATTTTTATCGTTTATCCACTCCTCTATTTTGGCTTTGGATATTTTATCGCCTGGAAACAGGCCGAGGTGCGCGCTTTTTATGGCGGCACTGATCCAGGCAATTTCATTGGCCATCTCACCAGTGTGTTCGCCGAACACCACTGGCTTTATTTCTTTCAGGTAGTCCGTGGTCTCCTTTGGGTAGGCCTGGCGATGCTGGTCATCAGGTCGATGAGAGGCAGTGTGTGGGAAATGGGTTGGATGGTTGCGTTATTGTTCGCGATACTCATGAACAATGTCCACCTGCTTCCGAATGCTCTGATGCCGGCCCCTGTTCGTTTGATCCATTTTATCGAAACCGCCTCTTCCAATTTTCTCTGGGCTTGGTGCATCGTCGGATTATTGTTATGGCATCCGGGGCGCAGAGGGCTTGAGCCTTAGCACAGGAGAGTATTAACGCCAAAAAAAAGGGGTAACCCTGTTATGCCATTATCTCAACAAAAGGAGCTTGCGCGTCATCCTTTTCCCTTCGGCGGACAGGGTATAAAAATAAATTCCGCTGGGGATTGCGCCGGCATCCCAGGTCACGCGATGCAATCCCGCCTGCATGCGTTTCTCTAACACCGTGGCCACCATCCTGCCCAGAAGATCGTAAACGGACAACGTCACCTTCCCGGGCTGTCGCATGCTGAACTGAAACGTGGTGGTGGCATTAAAGGGATTGGGGAAATTCTGCTGCACCGTAAAAAGCTCGGGCAGGCCGGGTGTCTCTGCAACCTCTGTTATTTTGGTCGGATAAGTTATGCGCAAATTATCGAGATAAATCGTGCCGCTATTCACGACATCCTTAATCCGCTCACCGGCCAGTTTGATATTCACCTGCCTGATGCGAATGGGGTAATACAGACGCGCCCCGCTGCCCAGCGATGAAGCCGCGTCAAAAAGCGTCGGGATGGTATCGAAGCGGTCGCTCACCGTAGCATATTTTTTCGTGTACAGCTGAAACAGTTCGTCGTTTTCATCACTCAGCACATACTGGATGTGGTGCCTCTCACCGTCCGATCTGGCATCGATGTAAATCGAGTCCGGAATGCCAGAAATGGGAATATCTGTGAGCAGGTGAATATAGTTTAGTTTTTGCGGATCGCCGATAAACCGGTAATCGATTTTAAAGCAGCCCGTGCCCTCTGAAAAAGTGTCATTAACCACCTTAAGACTGGTGGCCTGGGTATCTATATTTTCACCCGACAGCGTCCATCCTTCGAGGCTTTCGCATGAGTTGAGCCGCATCTCGCCGACACCGATGGCGACTGTAACGGCGGCGGTATCGGAAGCGCCATCGAAGGAGGCTATCACCCGGGTGGCGCCGGCCTTTTTCCCCTGCAAATTACCCAGCGAATCGATCACAGCGATGGCGGAATCGGTCACCTGCCAGGAATACATGATGGGCGATAAAAATCGCTCCACCCCATCGATATCGTGAGCGGTGATGCGAAATTTTATGCTTTTAAGCGTGTCGACCACTACATTTTTAGGCTCAAGAACCATGCGGGTGATCGTCTTGATGACCACTTTGGCGGAATCCTTCATGGTGTCGTACTGTACGTACACATAGCCGCTGTCGGGCTTCATGGGAGCGGTGAACAGCCCGGTGGCATCGATGGTGCTGCAGGTAGTCGAAAATTGTATTTTACCCCTGTCAATGTCGGCGGGATGATACTGTTCGTCCCAACCGCTCACCTGAAATGGTAACTGTTCGCCGAGAAATAGTCGATAGTAATCGGGATGGACCTGAATGTGCGCCAGGGAGGAGTGCGGCGCAGTGGAGAGGACGAGAAATGCATTCTGGATTTTACGTTCGGTGCCGTCCGAGTAGGAATTGACCACCGAATCGCGCACCACCATGGTGGTGGAGCCGCCGCCGTCGAGGTTCAGGGCGTGGTGCACGCCGATTCCGATCATGAAATCAGCCAACTCATGCAAATCCATGCCGGCGCTGTGAAACGCCTGGCGGCCGTCCACAGTGACCATATAGAGCCGGGTACTGTCCTGGCTGAATCCCAAGGCGGTGCGCGGATGGCGTTCAAGCACATGCGACGGTGAATAGTTCATCTCTTTCCACCCCTGCTCGGTATAGTCGACGCCATTGACGATGAATTTCGGCAAACCCCCGATCAACTCTTTGATCCCCGCCATATCGAGGTTCAGTTGCGGTAGCACACGGATGGTATCGCCGACATCGACATGGGTGGTGATGAAATCCGCCGCCGTGCCCAATCCGGCCAGTATCACCTGACCGGCTGGAATAGGACTGTTGCCGGCGGTGCTCTTTTGCAGCACCTCGCAGCGTGTCATATCGTTGACGAACCAATCGTCGAGCGGTTGCAGCAGCAGTTCAACCTGGCCCTCATCGGTGCCGGTCGAAGTGCCAAAATAATGGTTGAACAGGACCATGCGGTTTTGCAGTAAATACGGAAACCACTGCGCAATCACATTCTTTGGTCTGTTAATGCAGTGCAAATCGGTAATCTGCTCACCGTTAATGATCTTGCCGAAAAATTCGGCCTTGAATAGCGCCGGCCGATTATTTCGATCAAAACTCATCGTATGCGAGCCGCCGTGGTCTTTGACGACCACGCCGTCGGAAATCTGCATGCCGATAGTAGTAATGCCGCTGTAAAAATCGCCGTTTACCGCGCCTACTACCGCCCGGCCGGGCTGGTTATAACGCGCCGCCATGGAACTGGTCGTCTCCGTTCCATAATTCAATTTTTCCTGCGCTTTCACCGTCTGCACGCTGTTATACGGATTTTTCAGGTCCACTTCCAGAACATCCAGACTCCAGGGCACCGCCGGCGCGATCATCTTGTAATGCGTTATGCCGGAACCCACCTGCATGGTGGAGACGGTGTAGAATTGGGTCTGGGAAAAAAGAAAAGTGACGAAAACAAAGAATAGCACAACCATTTTTTTCGGCATTTTTTGCTCCTATTTGAAGAATCTTTCGACCCGGTATCATTTCAAGCCCTGATTAAAAACGGAACTCTCGCGGTACAAAGCGAAGGTAATTTTTGTGTTCTTGCAGTTTTTGCCAGTTTTGTTTTCAAGGAGGATCATTGGAAAACGGTCCCCCACACTTGAGAATGAATATAAACACAGGTTGCCTTGATCGCAAGGGAAAAATCATGAAACGGCAAAAAATTACCTTGAAATGGGCGTGCAATTTCCTTTACTTTTTCTGCAAAAGAACCTATATTTATTTTTGTATATGATTTGCCAGGCCGCACACTTTAAACACCGATTCGTTGCCTGCAGGTTAATAAAGTAATCCTGTAAGTGGCACATTTTCAGTTCAGTTCGCTGGTTACCACCGAATTCAGGTTAAATATTTGGGAGAACGGCATGACCGTACAGGCCGATATCATCGTTGTCATGGTGAGCTACCTAACGCTGCTCATCGCCTGGGGGATTTATCAGGGTCGTAAGGTAAAAACGGAGGAAGACTATGCCATCGCCGGCCGCAAGTTGCCCGGCTGGGTCGCGGCGCTGTCCGAACGCGCCACCGGCGAATCGGCCTGGGCGCTGTTAGGGCTGCCGGGTTTTGCCTACGCCGTCGGTTTGGCCAGCATCTGGACGGCGCTGGGCTGCGTCGCCGGCATCATCGTCGCCTGGA
>JAFGSU010000140.1 GCA_016934435.1 Candidatus Zhuqueibacterota bacterium
GACAATTTCACCTATCCACGGTACGATCTGGATATGGCTTTTTTCCGCGTCTATGAAGAGGACAAGCCGCTTCAGAGCGAGCATTTTCTGAAATTCAACACCAGCGGCGCCGCAGATGGTGAACTGGTTTTTGTATCCGGCCATCCCGGCTCCACCAACCGGCTTAACACGTATGCCCAGCTGGTCAGCCAGCGCGATTACCGCTATCCCTTTATGCTGGACATGGTGAATAAGTGGCTCGACGTGCTGTACCAGTACGCCGATCGCGGCTTTGAGCAGCAGCGCCGTGCCCTGGGACAGATTTTCGGTCTTGAAAACGCTAAAAAAGCCCTCTCCGGCGAATATAAAGGCCTGATGGATGAAAAATTGATGGCCAAAGCCAAAGCGGATGAAGATGCCTTCCGCGCCAGAGTAGATAGCAATCCGCAATGGAAAAAAGAGTACGGCCAGGCGTGGGACGACATTGCCAACGTAATCGCCGAACAAAACAAAGAATTTGTAAAAAGAAGTTATCGCGGACTCGCGCTCAGATCACGATTTGCCGGCATCGCCAACCAGATCGTCTTTTACGTGGCCGAAGTGGCCAAACCGGATGCCGAACGCCTTCCCGGCTTTCACGATGCCGATCTCGATCGAGTCAAATTCCGTTTGTTCTCGCCGGCCCCCATCTACAAGGACCTTGATGAAGCTACTTTCGCCGCCCTGCTGCAGCTGGCCGTGGATAAATTAGGCGCTGACGATGAAAGGCTGGTCAAAATCCTCAAGGACCGCAATCCGGCCGATGTCGCTAAAGAAATGGTGGAAAAAACCGAGCTGGACAAAGTCGAGGTGCGCAGGGCCTTGATTGAGGGCGGCGCTGAGGCGGTTGCCGCATCGACCGATCCCTTCATCGAACTGGCGCGCGAGCTGGAACCGGATCAGCGCAAACAGATAGAAGAAGATCGAAAAAATACCGAAAGCATCCTGACCCCGGCCAGCGAGAAAATCGCCCAGGCCCGCTTTGCCATTTACGGCAAAAGCATGAATCCGGATGCTACCTTCACCCTGCGCCTGTCCTATGGAACGGCCAAAGGCTACCCGATGAACGGCACAAAAGCGCCCTATAAAACCACCCTCTACGGACTCTACGACCGCACCCTGAGCTTCGAAGAGCAGGGCGCCTACAAACTGCCGCAGCGCTTCTGGGACCGCAAAGACCAGCTGGACCTTTCCACGCCGGTTAACTTTGTCTGTACTGCCGATATCATCGGCGGCAATTCCGGCTCGCCGGTGATCAATCAAAACGCCGAGCTGGTGGGATTGGTTTTCGACGGCAACATCGAGAGCCTGGTGGGACGATTTATCTATGATGAAAACACCAACCGCTGCGTTTCGGTTCACAGCGCCTTCATCATCGAGGGATTGCGAAAACTCTACGATGCCGGGAAACTCGCGGATGAAATAGAAAGCAAATAACTATCGTTTAACCTTGCGAAGGTGGAATACCTTCGCAAGGTTAAACTGTTTTTAGTAGGGGAGCCAGCAAGCGTTTAAGCGCCTGAAGGATGTGCAAAACACGATACAACCTGAACATCTCATCAACAGGTCTACAATCGTGATATCGCGTTAAACCGCTTATCTTAACCATGTTGTCCCAGCCGCAGGCAATAAAAAGTTAGGCCTATCACTGTCCTCGCATTTTGGGCAACATTCAAATAAAAAAGTGAAATAGACACAGATGACGATCAGGATAAATTCAGAGCTCGCTATTGAGGAGGAAGAAATTTCTTATACCGCCTCACGCAGCAGCGGGCCCGGTGGGCAAAACGTCAACAAGGTCAGCACCCGAGTGACGCTCTGGTTTAACGTCGACGCTTCGCCAAGTCTGAATGCGGAGCAAAAAGAAACGCTCAAGCGTGAACTGGCCACGCGTATCAACAAACGTGGTTTACTGTGGATTGTCAGCAGACAGCATCGCACCCAGGGAGCAAACCGAGCAGCAGCCCTTGCACGATTCATCGAATTACTGCGAACCGCCCTGCAACCGGAAGCGCCGCGCAAACCAACGCGAATACCCGGATCAGCCAAGGCGAAACGGCTCGAGCAGAAACGGCGGCGCAGTCGATTGAAACGCGAACGCACGCAGGACTATTGTCACGAAGCGTGACGACCATTTCAGAATATTTTTCTAAACGGCGGGCTATCCCTCCGTTCTTTTGTTTGCTATTTTTTTGCATTTTTTCTAAGCTTTTTTTGGATTGGGCAAGTCATACTTTAGCGAGGAGCAACGCTTATGGCCGTAAAACCTGTCATCAACCGCAATCAATCCACCGGTTTACTCTGTTATTCAAATTCATTAATCGGGTTGTTGATAGCCATCATTCTGTTGGCCTCATCACGGTGTAACCATGAACAAGCACGGCAAGAACCTGTCCCGGCAAATGATCGGGATGGGAAGACTGCTTCATTCTGGATCAGCAAACTGAATCTTCAGGCCCATCCGGGAAGCGGGTATTATAGAGAAATATATCGCAGCAACGAAATGATCGGCGAGGATTGCCTGCCATCACGATATCAAGGCAACCGCGCTTTGGGCACCAGCATATATTTTCTAGTTACCGGGGAAGAATTTTCCGCTTTTCACCGGCTAAAGTCAGACGAAATCTATCACTTTTATGCCGGTTGTCCCCTCCTTATCTATATCATCGACCAAACGGGTGCCTTGCAAACGATCCGTTTAGGCTCTGATCCCGAGCAAAACGAAGCATTTCAAGCCCTCATCCCTCATGACCATTGGATTGCAGCAAAACCGATCGATGCATCCGCTTTTTCGCTCATTGGATGTACCGTATCTCCCGGTTTCGATTTTTCTGATTTTGAGATGGGTAGAAGAGAAGTGCTGGTCTCGGACTACCCGCAGCATCGTCAGGTCATCAAGGCCCTGACGCTGGAATGATCGCAGGCGATATTTTTGCCGGATATGTATCAGGGAAAACAGATTTCGCTAGTTTTGGATTCGATTCCGTCACTGCCTGGAGCATAGTTTATCGTGCATTTTTTTAACAACGGCATGGATCTGACGGATATCTTTCAAGCGTCCCTCGCGCGGCTTTAGCTGCAAGGCTTCGATGCTGGTGAGGATAGATTGTAAGACCTTGATGTCGCGGGCACCATCCGGAACCTTTTCTTCGCCTTTGGCCTCTAGCCTGTCCATGCAACGCAGGATTTCCGCCTCCACATTGGTCTGATACCGTGTCGCGATATCGTGGAATACTGTACGCAATGATTTCAGCTCGTTCAAGACTTGGCGTCGGGTCGCCGCGGCTGTTTTGGGTGGTTTCGCATCGTTTTTAGATTTTATTGATTTCATCAAAAGCCTATTCTTAAGGGGGCCGGTTTACAGCATAGCATCCTGCGCATCTGACAGAGGCGTCATGCAAACCGTAAAATGATTCTCAAAGCTGTTCTGCTCGATAATGGTGATATTTCACAGCAAGGCTTCGATTTTTTTCTGCAAATCCAGCGCGATGGCCCTGGCGGAACGGTTGCCACTGATCACTTCGAAACGATATTTTTGCTGCATTCGTTTAAATTCCGCCTTCATTTTGCGTTGATATTTCATAAAGCTGTCAAAAATATCGCGTGACAGGCGGATATCCATACCCGACTCCCAGTAATCCAGGCTTTGTTTTTTCTGGAAATTGCGGTCCACAAGATAACGCGGCCCCACATCCAGATAAAACACGACGTCCGGCACCAGGGCGATGCTGTAGAGGGATTCCAGCCATTCGGGATTACCGCCGCGGATGATATCGCGCACCATCAGAGTATAAATATAGCGATCGGACAAAACGATGAATCCCGCCTTGAGGGCCGGGATGATGATATTCACCATCTGGTCGGCAAAATCGGTGGCGTAAAAGAGGGATAGTGTAATCGGACTGAGCACATTACCTTGCATGGCAGCTTCCAGTTCAGCGCTGACCAGGTTGCTGCGCTTGAGTCCGACATTGACGGTGGCGTGTCCGTGACCTTCGAGCCAATCGGTCAATAATCGAATCTGGGTGGATCGACCGCTGCCGTCCGCTCCTTCTATGACGATGAGTTTACCGGTTAAATCAGCCGCGTTGATGTTGGGAATACCCTTGCCGTAAAATTTCATATCCTGCTTTTCATCCTCCATTTATAGCTTGGCAGGTCAATAGTATCTGTCACAATCCGTCGCACAGCTTGCTGCTGCTGGTCTACGGGTTTGGTCGCATCGATTACTGTGAAAGTAAACTCCTTGACCATGCTGTTATAGGCGGAATTGATCATGCCTTGAAAAATTCGAAAGCTTTCATAGGGGTCCGGTGAGAGGTTGAGGTCCATGCCTGCTTCATGGTATTTTAAAGTGGGCCTTCCCTCGAGGATGCGATTGATGGCGACCTCGGGCGGCACCCTGAAAAAAAATGTAATGTCTGGTACGGTGGCGAAGCTATAAAGCGTTCGTACCCATTGTGGATCGCAACCACGCACGGCATCGCGGGCAAATGCGGTGAAAAAATAACGATCCGCCAGCACGATATAACCGGCACAGAGCAGCGGCCATATCTGTCGCTCATATCGATCGGCAAAATCGGTGCAATGAATAAGGGAAAAAGTGGTGGGCATCAACAGCTGCGATTTTTTGCCCTTTTTGGTCGCCTTTTTCACCAGCACCGATGAGTTCCATTCCGTGAAAAAAACCTTATACCCTTCCAGCTCCAGCCAGCGTTTTAAAAGATAGATTTGCGTCGATTTGCCTGAACCATCCAGACCTTCGACGGCAATCAATCTGCCGCCGGTCTTGTGTTTTTGTATTTGTATCATCTCAAATTATCCTACATAGCCTTATATGCAATCCCAAATTCGATGTTAACCTGCGAATTTAACTGAACATGTGCCAC
>JAFGSU010000141.1 GCA_016934435.1 Candidatus Zhuqueibacterota bacterium
CACCGCATTAATCTGTGCCAGGGTCCAGGGATTATTGTGTTCATCGTTGTACCATTTTTTGGTAGCATCATACTTGGCCTGGTTGACGAGCGTGTTGGGCCAGTCATAATATTCGGATCCGAAAAACGGCGGCCAGCAAAAATGACGCATGATCTGCGCCATGGCCAGAGGCACGCATCCCACTTTTGCAGCATTGTTGAATTCATTGAACTCACATATATCCGGACAGTTGTTGTTAAAGGGCGGACCCTGTCCCCATTTTGATTTCAATAGAGGTCCAACAGGTCCGGCTGCCTGAATCTGCATACTCTGGAAACTTTCTGTGGTTGCACTACCTTCTCTCGAAAAAATCTCCCATGCCCTGCGGTATGAATCGGGAGTATGGATGTGTAGATCCTTCAAGCTGGTCTCATCCAACCCGCCGAAAGCTTCAATGAGAAACATATTTCTGCTTTCCAGGTCATCTTTGATAAGAGCGCACATACCTTCGTCATCGTCCGGATTAAGGTTGCAGACTGTGGAGTAGGCTTTTATAGGAGCGAAATCCTTCAACAAAGATACAATGATGTATCCCCGGGGCTTAACTGCGGCATAATAACCGAGTAACATGTCTCCGCGTTTAAATTCAGTGAATTTTATGAGAATAGGATTTGGTGACTCCCCCCAATGACCATCACGATCAACAACAAATCGAATCCAGTTTTCCGCAATCCATCTCGCCTGATTTGAAAAGCCCGACTTTGCAGTCAGCAAATAGGGAATCAGACAAAATAAGATGAAGAGATACCAACCCTTGTGCTTTATTCGCATCTTGAACATGTTTTTCTCCATGAATTGTGCAAATTTTGAAAATCTATAAAAGTTTAGTTATTAATAAAACTTTAAAGAATCCTTTGTTCGAACCTGAATCCATGGCAGTTATCTTTTTTTCCGCTCTCAGAGAGCATCGAAACTGTCGAATCGGTGGATAATGTCTGACCGATAGGATTTGTAATGTTTCCAATGACTCGATATCGAATAAAACCATCTAAAGGCCCGCCATTTCTGTCATATGTATTGCCACTAACATAACAAACTTAATATTATAGTTTTTTTCATAGTAGGTTATGCATTTTTTAATTCGCTCTGGTGCATATTTCCCACTAAATTAACCAATCAATGGATTTTTAAAGCACCGCCGCTTCTGATATTGATAACGCCTCCAGATTTCAGGGATAAACGCCCCTGTGATCCGACAACCGCCTTTCCAGTCCAGGGGAGTATCTGTACTTTCCTTGAAAATGTCACGGCCTCATCATAGGATCCGGATTGGATTTTGATCCGTCCTCCTGTCCAGCGACCGTAATCGAAGTATTCATACTGATTGTAAAAATTTAGAGCATCGTTTACTGTCTTAAACGGTCGAATTATCACACCATCCGGATCAGTTTCGCCCGCATAGGAGTGATCCACATAAGTCGTATTTGTGTAATGAAAAATAGACACATTGTCATCTGAAGCAAAATCATTATTCAGGAGCAACACGTGGAGCTGGCCAATGATATTGGGCGCTATTGGGGGATCCCAGTAATGATTTCTTCCCTCTTCCAGATCCCATACCGTAAGACCCTCCGGTTCTTCCTCTCCGGGAATATTGTAATGAAAAAAGCTCTCTTCACGAGATCTTGCAATCCTTTTCCAGGTAATTGCATCGAAAACATGGATACCCCAGTGCTCCTCATCTTTGTCGTACTCATTATACCCCGGTTCACTTTCTCCGCTACACCATCCACCACCGCAACATCCACTGGTTACATAGAGCAGCTTACCATCCGTGGAAAACTCGCCGCCCTGCGCCCAACCACCAATCTCATACTCAGGAAGAGGCTGACCGAACTCGTTCAGAAGAGGAATGGTTTCCACATAAGTCAGTTTTACCAGTTTTGGTATTGCTGAAGCAATTTCATCCCAGTTCAGACTGTACTTGAAAAGCTTGACAACCGGATCGCCGGCGAAGTTCCACCAATTCGGTGATGTATAGATATAACCCTCCAAGTCTGCTGCGCACCAACCCGCCGCATCATTTTGCTTGGTTTTACCGGCATCTATCCATAATACACCCAAACCCAGACACTGAAGGTTATCCGCCCTGAAAACCGCAATAGCAGGCCCGGGAGTCCCCCCGCTTATGGGTACGAGCAGGTAGTACTTCTGATTTTTTGCCTTGTAGGCTACAAGATCGCCAAAATGACCATAATTTAGATCACCTTTTAGCATTTTGGGCCCGTCTTGAGTTGGACAGGAAATTCGATCGATTCGCAAAACGAATACCCCCATTGTGTTGGATTGAATCCCGTCGAGATCTATTCCTACAGGTATCTTCCACAGATTACATCCATCGTTATCAGCAATATACCAGTGATTGTCGTCATGAGTTATCCCATTGGCCTCTTCGGAGAATTCATTCTCGTCATCGCCAGGGTAAGTGGGACCGACAAAACGAAAGTACTGCTGATAACCGTTCCCTTGGGAAAAACTTGTGGTTGACGCCAGCAGAATCGTCATCGGTATCATGATAAATCTCATTCTTTAACCTCATTCTGTTGTAAATAAAAAGAGCTTCTACTGCAACGTAACCAGCACAAGAATTTGACCTTTCTCGCCCAGAGCGAATCCTTGCATGGCTTTACCAAGAATGGCTCCCCGAGCTTTAGTGTGATCCTTTACAGCCATTGCATATCCTGGAGTCGGAGAGGTAGTTAACAGGTCTCCGGGGACAATTTTACCATACGATGCATCGACATTGCAATACACCCGTCCCGCCAGTGCGATGTCGCAGTCAAACTGATCCACTCCAAGGCGCACTCCGGATTCCAATCCTCTTGCTCCGGCAGCAATCCCTGCAACTTTGTTGTCATAGGATTCGCGGCTCAAAGTGAGATTGCCCGGTTTATCGGGATCGATGACCAGCACGGAACCCGGTACAATTTCTGAAGCGTCTGTAACATCAAAACCCTCTGCATAGTCCAGACCTTCACCCAATTCGATGATGGTTGCTTGAGTCGTATAACTCTGAACCTTGATATTGCCCCTGAAAACTGCGGCTGTTTTGCCCGTACCGGCGGAAGCATAAAACGCAGGACCGGCTCCTTCATTGACTGTGGACATTGCGGCGTATTCGTCCGATTTTGTAGAAGCAGACACACCGACATAATTATCACTTTTCCCACAGACACCCGTTGCATTGACACTCCAACCCAATACCCCTGCATAGGCAAAATTTATACTACTTCCACCTGCACCTGTCCAGCCGACAATACCGTTGCCGTTGACACTGCCGCCGTTGACTCCGACTCCATCTGTACTTTTACCCCTGACACCATTGCCTGTAATATTAAAACCATACACGCCGGCATGTTCACTATTACTGCTTGTGGTGTATCCGTACACGCCATTATTACTGACGCTCTGACCATACACGCCATAACCATTGGTGGTGTGTCCAAAGACACCACTCTTATCGCTTTTACCTGTCCAACCGACCACACCGTCATTGTTATCGCTTCGTCCATTAATACCCATACCGTTCGTGCTTTGCCCGAATACACCGGCTTTATCATTCGCACCGGTCCAGCCGGAGAGGCCATAATTATAATCGCTGCGGGCTTCAATGCCCACCCCGTTCGTACTCCGACCACTCAGTCCAAGACCACTACCGAGGTTCGATATGAGTAACATCGGGCTGGTACTGGTTCCGCGTGAGGTGTCCGGTGTATCTTTTTTCAAATAATCACCAGTCGCAACACCACCATCTGACAGAACGCTGCTCGGGAATTTACCGCTGGCGTCCAGAGGAAGCAGCATGTTTGGTTGTGGTGTGGTACTGACTTTAAATCCTAAAAGCTGATTGGAATCATCGGCACGCATGGCATAGGCGGAGCTGGTTATCGACATCCGGGGTTGGAATTCTGGATCGTCGCCCACCTGGATACCCAAAAAATAGGGCTTGTCAAATGCCATGTTCAAGAATGTCGTAGTACCCAGATAGACTTGAAAAATGCCTCCATTGATGGATACATCATTATG
>JAFGSU010000008.1 GCA_016934435.1 Candidatus Zhuqueibacterota bacterium
CAGACAACTCGATCAAATTTTCGGCGCTCCACGGTCATGGCCGCTCACCTTCCATTGACCAGCGGGAATGCCATGCGATATTTCCCTCCGGTCGGGACGCTCACAGTATAGCATATTCGCCCCGGACTTGCATCCGGCTCCGGCCGTGAAAACACTATACCATTGACCGCGCCCGGCGCGGCGGCTAAAATGAATCCGTTCATGGTGGGAACGGTCACGACTGTTCCCACCAGATTGGAGGTCCCTTGCATGAATAGTGTCTGGTTGGGGTTGATCGTGCTGGCGGTCGTAACTGCGGCCATCCGCGGCACCATGCCCGAGGTTTCCTCCGCGGCTTTTCTCTCGGCCAAAAGCGCGGTCGAATTGGCGATCGGGTTGATCGGCGCCATGGCGCTCTTTCTGGGTCTCATGCGCGTGGCGCAGGACGCCGGCCTGGTGCAGGCCCTGGCCCGGGCTTTGCGGCCCCTGTTCCGCCGGCTCTTTCCCAAAGTCCCGGCCGATCACCCGGCCCTGGGCGCCATCGCACTGAACATCGGGGCCAACATGCTGGGGTTGGGCGACGCCGCCACGCCGATGGGGCTGAAAGCCATGCAGGAACTCCAGGAATTGAATCCGGACAAAGAAACCGCCACGGATGCCATGTGCGTCTTTCTGGCCCTCAACTCCAGTTCCGTGCAACTCGTCCCGGCCATGGTGATCGGGCTCCGGGCCGCCGCGGGCTCGCACAATCCCTCCGAAATTATCATTGCCGTCATCATCGCGACGACCTGTTCGACCGTTGTGGCCGTGCTGGCGGCCAAGACTTTTGCCCGCCTGCCCCTTTTCCGCCGGGACGATCCCCAGGGAGATTCCGCCGCATGAAAGATTTTCTGAATGCCGCCGCCCATTGGGTTGTTCCGCTGCTCTTGCTGGGCATTCCCCTATACGCTTACGCGGTCCGAAAAATAAGGGTATACGAAAGTTTTATCGAAGGCGCCAAGGAGGGGTTTTGGATTGGTGTGAGAATCATCCCTTACCTGGTGGGCATCCTGGTGGCCATCGGCATGTTTCGCGCCTCGGGCGCCATGGAGTTTTTTGTGTATCTGTTGACGCCGGTCACCGATCTCATCGGCATGCCGGCCGAAGTGCTGCCGGCAGCGCTCATGCGACCGCTTTCCGGCAGCGGTTCGCTAGGCATTATCACCGAACTGATCAAGACGCACGGCGCGGAATCCTTCATCGGCCGATTAGCCTCGACCATCTACGGATGCTCGGAGACGACGTTTTATGTAGTCGCCGTCTATTTCGGCGCCGTACAAATCAAAAACGTGCGCAGCGCCGTCTGGGTCGGACTCACCGCCGATGCCGCCGGCATCCTGGCGGCAGTGTTTATATGCCGGTATCTGTTTTTATGACGAGTGATACAAAGGAAATTATAGAATAAGATAACAAGAGATTTCGCAATCATGTACATTATCGTTGCCATTATCGTCGGATTTATTGCAGCTGTTCCTATCGGTCCCATCAATGTTTTTGCCATCTCACAGACACTGAAACGCGATTTTTTGCATGGTTTTTTGGTGGGGATCACCTCTGCGGTCATGGATATTATTTTTTGTATCGTCGCCATCAGCGGCATGTACCATGTCGTCTCCAACCTCGAACACCTGTTGCCGTTTATCAAATTATTCGGCGTTTTTGTTTTACTGCTCATCAGCGTGAGATTGATTTTTCAGGCGCAGAAATTTAATGGGGAGAAGGAAAAGCAAAAGAAAATGACCACGGCGCCGCGCCCCATTATCGGCGCCTTTTTGCTTTATATAACCAATCCCGGTTTATATGCATTCTGGCTGGCCGTAGGGGGAACAGCCACCGCTCATGGACTGGTGCGCGCGTCCGACGCCAGTTTTATCATCTTTTCTCTTTTCTGCGGCGTTGGTACCGCCATCTGGTACTTTGCCCTGTGCCGGTACGTCTCCAAATATCATCATTACTTTAAACAGAGCACCTTCAAGAAAATTCTGCTCGCCACCGCCATCATTCTTCTTGCCATTGCCATCTACACCCTGGGCACGGTCTTTATCTAACTCATTCCGGCCGGAACCCATATTCACAGATTGTGCGAGCCACTACCGGCTGATCACCCGCATAGGCCGGCTGATAGCGACTCTTGCGCACGGCTTCGATGGCGGCCCGCTCACACAACCGGCTGCCGGTGGTGTTCTTTAGCACCGAAACATTGAAAACGCGCCCATCGGCATCGACGTAAAAGGATAACCGCACCACACCACTGACCCGGCGTTTTTTCTCCTCCTTTGGATATTCCGGCATGGCCTGCAAAAGGGGGCGCGGCGGAATGGTATCCGGGATACCGCCCATGCCCGTTCCCGACCCACCGGCGACGCCCCAACCGAGACTGTCGCCGTCTCCAATTCCCGACTGCTGCGGTTCCATTTCCGGCAACGTCAGTTCGGCCTCGGCCTCGACGACCGGTTCCGGTTCCGCCTGTACCACCGTTTCCGTCGCACTCGCCGGCAAGGCGGGCGCCGGCGCCACCGCGCGAATGTCATCGATCTTAAGACTGACCATTTCCGGCAAAGGCTTCGGTTGCGAAAAATGAAATTCCCGCGGCAAAACGATGAACAGCAGGATGAGAAACACCAGCGTGACCAGCAACGAGATGCCCATGCGGCGGCGGTAGGCCTGGCGGGCTTGATGTTTATATGAATCATTCATTAATTGTTATCATACGGCTTTTTTTATCTGTCAATCCCCATTCATTCTAAAATCAAGACCCAACTGCCTGAACGTCTCTTCAATCTTGTCTTCAATGTCCTGTTTAGAAATTTCCCCGTCCCGCATCCGCAGTTCGATTTCCATGAGGTTAAATTTACTCTGCAGCAGATTCATGATGCCCATGATACCGGAAACCTGACCTCTGGGTACATTGAACTTTAAACACATCTGTCTAATTTTTTCACCATCAACGCCTTTTCCCTCATCGTCCCCTTTATCCTTGACCGGTTCCGCTCCTTTTTCCGGATGGGGCTCATATTCCCCGGGAGATTTTGATGGTCTCTTTTGCTCTTCACAAATCTCCTTTTTAATCAATATCTCTTTTTCGGAAAATGAAAGCGTAGCAGATTCTTTGAAATAGATGCATTTCACTTCATCTTCAACATATTCACCCAGACCGAATAATCCGTTCAAAATGCCTTCGGCAATGCCTTTTTCGAATACGGTCTCATTATACGGCCGCGTTTCACCGGGCGTTTTCAAAGATGACTGGTATAGCTGCGATGTATGGACATAATCCTTCCCGGTAAGATATTTTTCCTTTATGACAAGCGGCGCTATCTTTTCAATAATTTCACCATCCATCCTCAATTGCTCGTAAACATCCTCATCGATGCCGGGTGCAATGCCATAGGTCGGTATACCCAGGTCTTTTTCTTTGAATCCGTCCTTTTCCGGAAGCGCTACCATCCGATACATCCGCCGCACGGATTCCGTCATAAGCGAATCCAATTTTTTTAGCTCCCCCTTAACCTCCTTCTGCTGGTCTTCGTTGAGACTCAAATGTTTATCTTTTTGAATGTTTTCCAGCGCGAGCTTTCTTTTTACTGCGGTACTAAATCCGGAACGCTCCGATTCGGATGGATAGATGAAAAAAAGCGTATTTCTGTACACGCGAGGCGTTTGACCTTTGTTCTTGAGGATGTGGTTCATCAACGGTTTGTTTTCCTTCTGCAGGACTACCAGTTTGAGATTTTCAGAATCAACGATATTCTCGCTCTTTTCTTCCCAGATGTAGGTTCTCATTCTCTGGCTCTTGATGCTCTGGCGGATCAATTCATTTTCCATGGCTTTGACGTCTTCATCCTTGACGTTTTCGATATTGTTCAACAGGATGCGATTCAAATTGGCCTGATTGCTGAAGAAATACCGGTCGCCGCGGCTCTGTAGATAAAACAATTTTGATTTTAACTGCTCGATCGCCTCTACGACCAGAGGAGATGGATTATCCATCGTAGTCGCCGAACGTTTGATATCGAGCAGAGACGTTCCATGTTCCTGTCCGCCGGAAAAGGAATAGAGGAAAATGGACGTCGCCGTGCGCGTTCCGATATTAAGCCCCTGGTAAGCCTTGCCCAGTAGCTTGTTCACTTTTGTACTGCCGGCTTCTACATCGGTAATGTCCGCGCCGATGACGCTGTTGAACTCCGGTCCGATATGTTTTAACAATTCCTGCCTGATCTCTTGATTGCCGAGATCGAAATCGGCCAGACTGATATAGGGATTATTTTTATCCTTAAGAGAATGAACGACCAGTGAGAGCAATCTCAATACGCCGCGCGTTCGCTGAAAAGTATGGAAACTGCCCCAACGATGATACAGCACATCGATCACCTCGGGAAGGAAGGGGAAAGATTCCAGGAACCGGTTGCGATATTCGCTCCTCGGTGTTCCTGATGGAAGGACGTCCTCTTTTTCGGCATAGTCCGCAAACTGTGATATCGTCTCTTTTGCTTCTTCGATGCGGATGCTGCTGAAAAGCCTCTGGCGAATGATTTTGGCAATCTCATTTTCCTCAACCGGAGTATATATTTTTTCTACTCGGCCCGATACTTTTTGCAGTTGCTGGTAGAGTTTTTCCGCGCCCTCGTCATAATGCTCGAGGATGCTGGCCGGCAAGGTGATCACGCAGCTGACTTTTTCCAGCGTGGCGATGGCTTCGGTCACTTCTTGCATGAAAGCGATGGTCTGCGCCGCCAGATCGCTGCTGCCCACGCTAATGCCCGATGCCTTGGTGGCATATTCCAGCACCTCATCCATCAGCAGAACAACGGGTTGATGCGCTTCGAGCAGGTTTCTCAGATTTTCCTTGCCCGGCGAAACTTTTTCCTTAAATTTCTCTATTTTTCCGCTCAGTTGCCTCTCCAGCTCGCCCCACAGAGTAGTATCCGGACTCAGAGAGGTTCCGACGATGACCACCGGACTGGCTTTCCATTCCGCCGTTCGGTGATACATGGCGATCAACGCATGGGTCTTGCCGCCGCCGAAAGGCGTCTGAATCTGCAAAACCGGATCGCCGCCTTTGCCGCTGAGCCGTTTTTGCACGACATCGAGCAAATTGTGCAGACCGTGCGTCATGAAGGTTTTTTTGAAAAATATTTCCGCATCCTTGTATTCGTCGGCGCCGCGCCGGCGACTCACTTCCCACAGATCGGCGGCGA
>JAFGSU010000142.1 GCA_016934435.1 Candidatus Zhuqueibacterota bacterium
AAAACGCGGCGGGACCCATCTGGCGCCAAACCATGGGCCAGCAGGATGCACTGAGCCTGGTACCTGCGGGACAGCTGTTATACGCATTCGATGGCGCAGCTAAAAAAGATGTGGATTTTCCCTTGACCACCGGCGCGGCCATCAGCACCACGCCGGTTTTTGCCGACCTCGACGGCGACCATCGCGGCGAACTGGCGATGATTTCGCAAGAAGGGATTCTGTATGTGTGGAAAACGTCCTGGGAATGGGATCAGCAAACCGCCTGGCCGCAGCACGGCGGTGGTTTGCGGCGGGATTTTTACCGGGCCGGATCAACGCAAATGGCGCCCGCTTCCGCCGATTGGCTGCCGGCAAAAAAAGTGTTCTGCTATCCCAATCCGGTTGAGGACGGCAAGACCAACATTCGCTTTACGTTAGAAAAAATGGCGGAGCTGGTGACGGTTCATTTCTACACCCTGGCGGGAAGATCCGCCGGCAAGCTGCAGGCCGTTGAGCTCGTAGCCGGCGATCACGAACTGGTCTGGGATGTCGGTTCCGTTCAGAGTGGTGTTTATATGGCCCGCGTTGAAGCACGATTCGGCGGAGAGAGCAAAGTTCAAATCATCAAGATTGCGGTGGTTAAATAAAAGTCAGGGGGCAGCGATAATTTACTCCTATCCGATATGTATAGATTTTAGAACTGGTATCCGATGCAGACGAGACGAATTCTTTTTATCATATTGATACTCTTTACCGGTTGGTGGCGCTTTTCATTGGCGCAGGATGAATATCTTAATCACCCGGAACTGAGCTGGTATACCATTGCGACCGAACACTTTCAAATCCACTACCATGAAGGGGCTGAACGCACAGCGCGCACGGTCGCTAAAATCGCGGAAGATATCTATCCGCCCATCACGCGATTATACGATTGGCAGCCGGACGGCATCATTCACTTTATCATACGCGACCATGATGACAATTCCAACGGCGCCGCTTTTTATTACGACAACAAAGTCGAAATCTGGGCGCCGCAGATGACTTTTATCTTGCGCGGCACGCACAGCTGGCTGCGCAATGTGGTGACCCATGAATTCGCCCATATGATCTCCCTCGGCGCCTCGCGCAAATTACCGCGTAAAATACCGGCGTTCTATTTTCAGTGGATCGGCTATGAAAAAGAAAAACGGCCCGATGTCCTCTACGGCTACCCCAACGTCATCGCTTCCTATCCATTGCCTATGACCATCATGCCGATGTGGCTGGCCGAAGGCATGGCGCAGCTGCAGCAACCCGGAATGCATTATGATCTGTGGGATAGTCATCGAGATATGCTGATCCGCACAGCGGTGCTGGCCGGTGAACAACTCAGTTTTACCGAGATGGGCGTGTTCGGCAAAAATTCCCTCGGCAATGAGCGTACCTATAATGCCGGCTATGCCCTCACCCGGTACATCGTGCATCACTGGGGCGAAACGGCGTTGAAGAAGATGACCGACAAACTGCGGCGGCCTTTGAGTTTCGGCGTCGACGGCGCCATCCGGGCAGCTACGGGATTATCTGCTGATCAGCTTTATTCGAGATGGCAGGCCGAGATGACCCGATATTATCAGCAACGCACCGCTGTCATCGCGCGCCATGCGGTTGAAGGTGAGATGATTATTACAAAGGGGATCGGCAATACTTATCCGACGTGGTCGCCGAATGGGGAGACTCTGGCTTATTGTGGCAGTAAGAGCAGTGATTATCTGACGCAGACGCATCTGCAGCTTTATTCGTTCAAAAACGGCAAAAAAGAGGTGATTAAACACGGCGTTAATAGCGCCATCAGCTGGAGCGCGGATGGAAAGGTTCTGTACTACTCGCGCATCGAACGCGGCAAGCACGGTTCGCACTTTAGTGATATCTATCGTTATGATTTGTTGAGAAAAAAAGAAAAACAACTAACCCACGATCTGCGCGTCTTTGATCCCGATATCACCCGGGACGGAGAGCGCCTGATCTGCATCACGCAAAAAGACGGCACCGATAACCTGCTGCTGTTAGGAGCGGACGGCACGGTCATTCGCCCGCTCACCCATCATGCCAATGGCGAAGCCCTGAGTAGTCCGCGCTGGTCGCCCGACGGCCGCTATATCGTTTTCTCGCAGGCGCGAGGCCATGGCCGCGACCTCATGGTGCTGGATGTCGAAAGGGACAGCTCGCGCGCTTTGATCAGGGATCAGGGTGACGCCCGCGACCCTGTGTTTCACCCCGATGGCCATTCCATTTATTTTGCCTGGGATAAGACCGGAATTTTCAATATATACAGCATCGATTTGCACGATGGCGCCGTGCAGCAATGGACCAACGTCACCGGCGGGGCGTTCATGCCGGCGTTCTCCGAAACCGGCGGCCTGCTGTTCAGCAATTTTGTGCACGACGGCTACAAGATTGCACGATTGCAGCATCCGCAACCCGTGCAGGATGAAAACAGCCGTTATCTGGATGCGGATAATGGCGCGGCTATGGGTCTAAAAGAGTATGCCCTGAATTCGGAGCCGCCTTTAAACCGGACTGATGACGACAGCCATTTACCTGCCTTTGAAGCAAAACCCTATGAAATGACGTACGGTCAGGTCTCTCTGCTGCCGCGGGTGATGATGGATTATAAAACGCTGAAATTGGGCACCTATTTTTACGCCAGCGACATTCTCGACCGCTACTCTATGTTCGGCGGCGCCGGCCTCAACAGCAAGCTGGACCTGGATGCCTTTGCCATTTTCGAAATGCGGCGCTTCGATCCGACCTATTTCCTCGAATTATACGCTTTTACACGCCATATCGAGCGCGATATTGAAGTCATAGAAGATTTGCCCGAGACGGCGCAAGTCGATATCGGCTTTACCATTCTGGAGGCGGACCTGGGCGCGCGGTATCAGCCGGCCGACGGCCAGATGCTGCGGGCGGCCTATGCCCACAGCCGTTATATCAGCAAAATCGGCGAGTTCTTTTTCAGGGGCGCCAAATGGGTGTCGCCGCAGAATACTTATTTTATCGGCAATCAGTTTTCGTTGACCTGGACGCTGGATGGGGCCGCCCGCGGCCTCGATTCCGATATCAATCCGGCGGCAGGCAGACGGGTGGAACTCAAGTATTCGTACGAACTGAATCAGTTTTTCGAGGATTTTGCCACCGATAACAAGTATAATACGCCGCAGGAAGTGTACACCGACTATAACTATCACCGTATCGAACTGAACTGGAGCGAATACCTGTCTATGCCCTGGTATAAGCGGCATACCCTGACGACCCAGTTGCGAGCGGGCTGGATCGACCGACCGGTGGATGACTTTTTTAACTTTTTCGCCGGCGGACTGCCGGGATTGCGCGGTTATCCCTTTTACAGTATCGAGGGGCGCAAGTTACTGCTGCTGCGATCCACCCAGCGAATACCGATATTTTCGGGCTGGCAAAAACGCTTTTTGCATCTCACCAGCAGAAGCAGCTATCTCTCCGGCTTTGTCGAAGTCGGCAACGCCTTTAACCAGGATCGCATCGATCTGGATCAATTGAAATGGGATGCGGGCGCTTTCCTGCGCATGGCGGCATTTTCGTTCTACGGCTATCCGACGGCGCTCGAATTCACCGCCGCTTACGGTTTCAATCGCATCGAGAACCGGGATATTACTTACGGCAAGGAATGGAGATACTATCTGACGTTGTTGTTCGATTTTATTGATTGATGGGTGGGCGGGCTGGAAAGCCCGCCGTCCGAATCGGAAAGCGGCCATTCCTGTCCGCTATTGTTTAGTCGAATGGATTAGCCAGTAGTCGGCATGGTGTGGAGTAAATCACGGCCTCTGATAGGGCGGGCTGGAAAGCCCGCCGTCTGAATCGGAGAGCGGCCATTCCTGTCCGCTATTGTTTAGTCGAATGGATTAGCCAGTAGTCGGCATGGTGTGGAGTAAATCACGGCCTCTGACAGGGCGG
>JAFGSU010000009.1 GCA_016934435.1 Candidatus Zhuqueibacterota bacterium
AATGACCGCCCTCATCGCGCAGGCTCTTGAGAAATTTCGCCATGTTGCGCAGCCGGTCGCGATAGAAATCGTGATACTCGCCGCCCGGCAACAGCGAAGCGACCACATTATACCACCCATGATCTGAAATTCTGTCGAAATAAAAGTGATCGAATTTCGGATCGCGCTGGTGCCAGCACAGGGTATTGACGCCGCCGCGCTGATGCGCCGCGCGAATGCGATAGATGAAATGCTCCATGTCGACGGGATCGTTGCGGTCCACGTGGTTCATGTCCCAGGAGTACAATCCGGGATAGTCGCCGCAGACATTTTTGACATCGGAACGGTCGTCATCATTCGTCCAGCCGACGCCATAGCCGGTGGCATCGTGCATGCCGAAGATCAATCCTTGCCCGGAAAGGCGGTCGAGGTTGTAATAGAGATATTTCGTCTTTAGCGTCGCATTCTCATCGTTCAAGCCGGGATTGGCCAGGTTGGATTGCGATTCAAAATTGATGCAGGCATCGTACAGGTCCCAGGCGCCGGATATATACTGCTCATCCGTTGCAGATGGCAGAGACAGAATGGCGGAAGCCTGGTCGATGGCGGCCTGCAATTCGAGCTTGCATCCGGCGGGGAATTGGCCCTGTCCTTCGCCCTCTTCACTGTTGAGAATCAGGGCCTGGGCAGCGACAACCGCTTCCTGCAACTCGGTCTTTTTCGAGGCCACGGCGGCATCGCCGATTTTCAGGTCATCGAAATAGACGGTTCCCGAAGTAACCGTGGTGCTGCCGCCATCGAGGTAGATATAGATACGATTCATGATAGTGGAACCCGCGGTGGTGGGCTGAAAACTGTAGGTATGCCAGGCGTTATCCGCCGGCAAATTCACCTGCAGCCAATCGCTGCGCTCATCGCTGTAGATGGGTTTGAAGGTGAGCACCGAAGCGACGTCCGATTTTGCTTTGACGCTGATAAAGGGCGCTCCGGCGATATCGATCGCTTGCGGCGGTGCATAATTGAAATTGTCCCACTCCCAGGAAGAAGCAGTGCGGGTGTAATCGATCTGCAGAACGCCGTCGGCCTCAGTAAGATAAAACGTTTCTGGATTCGGCATTTCCCAGCCGCTGAGGGAGTTGTCGTTAAAATCTTCCCAGTAACCGGTGAGTTGTGCTGAAACGGTGGATATAAGAACAAAAAGGCAAGTAAACACCATCTTCATGATACAAGAATCCTATTTTTGATAATATATTTAACCCTTAAAAAGAATTGGCGGGTATTGCTTCATCCACCTGCGGCGGATTTCCAATAACAGCGGAGACCGCCGCACTCCAACGCAGTTTATCGATGATACGATTATCCAATAGCGCCGCTCGCGGTGACATTCTTTTTCTGTTAACTTTCAACCTCAAACCTTCAACTTGCAACCTTGAAGAATCTTCTTCCCATCTCGCCGCGCTTTACAATTCATTCATCAATTTCGCGTATTTCTCCAGTATCTTGATCGTACTCTGATCGGTGATAAAAACCGAATTCCGTCCCTGCGGTTCCTGCGGCGGATCGCCGGTATAATCATCCCCCTCCTGCCAGACAAATGTTTCCTGATCCCTCGCCTGGCCGAGGCCGCCCCATCCCCAGAAATTGCTGCCGGCCATGGCCGATCCGGTTTTAGCGCTCCGGTAAATGGCTGCAAAAATTGTGGATAAATACCGGTCCCGATAGGTGGTCGGCGCATCGGGCGAATAGGCGTGCAGATCGCGCGGAATGCCGAACTCTTCAAATGTCAGGGGTTTTCCCACCTTTTGCGCGAACGCGATGTGCTGTTGCAGATAATCGAGCGCCTTCTTTTCCGCCTCCGGATAGGTCTCCTCCGCCTTGAGGGGATCGTACCAGCGCCAGTTCAGCAACCAGAGATGCGCGGTCATATAATCGATATGCTCACTCTGATGGCTTTCGACATAGCATGCCTCGGACCACAGGCATCCGCCCAGGCCTTCGTTGCCGGTACAGACCAGATGGTTGGGATCGAGCGATTTAATAAACGCCGCGGTTTCGTCCACCCAGCGGCTAAAGTCTTTGAAATGCTGTTCGCGGTTCGGCTCTTCCGGATACGGCCGCGGTTCATTGGCTAACTGCCAGGCCATAATGGCGAGATCGTCCTTGTAAAGCAGTCCGGTGATGGTATTTCTGCGATTGATCAGCATGCGCAGGTAATTGCAGTAAAGCTCATTGGCTTTTTCGTTGGTGTAAAACCGGCCGCTGGTTTTCATCAAATCCCAGTAGGTGAATCTGGGATCGCCGGGGCTGGGATATTCCTCGCCCGTAATCCAGCTCGTATATTGCGACATACCGCCGGTCCATTCCCAGTAATTGTTGAGAAAAACGACCGCGTACATACGCCGTTTTCCCATCTCCGCCAGGAGAAAATCCAGTCCCTGCAGCAGCGTTTCATCATAAACGCCCGGTTCCGGTTGGATGGCCGGTTTGATTTGATCCTGCAAGCCCAAACCTTCGGAAGCGCCCATGACGCGCAGATTGTTGATGCCCATGGATATGAGCTGGTCCAATTCCGCCACCAGCCGCGGCCGATTGCCGGCCTCACCCGGTCGACCTAACATGCAGCCGTACCAGAGATTGGTGCCGAGGAAATAATAGGGTTTATCGTCGATGAAAAATTGCGCACCTCTTACCTCGACAAATTTGCTTTTTTGTGAGCAGGCGGTCAGTGCAGCGAGGGAAATAACCGCTATAAGGAGTGTGTGTTTCATAAGATTCCTGTTCATTTTCGTTCGAAGACTTTGAGCGCCATAGCCGGCTAATAAAACTGAAAGGTTCCGAGTTGCATTCAGGCCATTTGACAGCTGCTGTGAAAAAAAAATGATGAAACGCGGACAGGAATGTCCGCGCTCCATTTGAGCTCATCTCAGCAGCACACATTTCTCCTGCAATACCCGATCGCTCGTCCGCAGGACATAAAAGTAGGTTCCCGAAGGATGAGCTCCGGCATTCCAGTGAACGCGATGATTTCCAGCTTGTTTCATGCTATCCACCAGCGTTTCCACTTTTTGCCCGCATAGATTATAAATTGAAAGATTTACTTTTGTTGCACGGGGCAGATAATAGGGTATATCAGTAACCGGATTAAAGGGATTGGGCTGATTCGGCCACAACCGTACCGTTTGCGGTACGGCCGCCGGTTTCTCCGCTTCAACGCCGGTCAATATTGAATTGGTAAAGAGCAATTCGTCAAAATAAATCTCCCCCGATCCATTCGTTCCGCAGCCTATTGTAATATTGAAAACAATGGTGGTTATCTTTGCCAGATTGAAATCGGTTCCGCCACCGCTCGCCTGCAACTGGTTCAACGGCACCTCCACCCACCCCACGGCGTCGTTGTTCATCGTAATAGTATAAGACCAGTAGCGCGTGCTGGTCTCTTTGAACTGGATGACCAAATCTCGGCTGGAGTTGTCGGGCTTGAACCAGAACCGCAGAAAAGCGCTGGGAGCAAAGGCTTTAGGTAAATACCTGAACACCCCAGCATAGGGCGGACTGCCATCGCCGATGGTGTATTGTACGCGCATGCCCTGTTTGCCATCGGCCAGTACGTTGGTTACCAGATCGACGGTCGCATGGGTGCCGCTCACAGCCCTCCAGACTCCCTGCAAACTGGTGGTCGAACCGTAGGCTTCGAAATCATCCATCTTTTGTACATCGGTGCATTCGATGCGGACGGTATCGGCCACCAGGCCGGCGGCGGCAGCGGTAACCGTGCTCATACCGGCCCTCAGGCTATCCGACTGCAGTATGATGGCTGCCACTCCACCCCGGGTTTGTACTGGATTGGCGCCTAACAATTTGCCGGGGCCCTGCAGGGTGAACAGAACCGTTGTTTGTGCATTGGAGCAGAAGCGGTCTTGATGGTCATAAATAAAGCAACGGATGTCCGACTGGCTTTTACCGTCGCTGAAGAGCAGTTTCGGCTCGGCCTGCAGTTCGAGGCGATAGGGCTGCTCGCCGATTTCAGTGGGATCGATTTTGAAAACCAGGTCCGGGGCCCGGCTTTGTACGGTTGGCGTCTGAACCTGCAGGATGCCCGCCGTCGCCGGCCGGATGTGGGTGGCTACGATTTCACCGCCCCAGGTGTCGTACCATAGGATGCTATAGACCGTATCCTTGAGGCCGGATATCTGCACGGAGCGATTGGAGATATCGTAGCCGCTGGCATCGCGAATCCAGCCGAATGCGCTGCCGCCGTCGGACATGGCGAATCCGTCGGCATCGGCGGCAGTCACTTCAGCAGGGGTGAACTGATGATACGCATAATCGACTTGCCCGACAAATTCGGCGAACCGTTTCATCCGCCCCAGCACCTTGGATTCCATCACCCGCGGATCGAACGACCACCATACCGGCGTGCAGGCGAGGCCGCCGGCCCAGCTCGCCCATAAGGCATTGTGGTACATCATGGCATACTCGTCGGTGCCGCCGGCGTATTTGCCGTAGCTGTCCAGCCATCCCGCCTCACCAATAATAGCGGGTTTGGCGAAATCGTTCCACATCTGCTGGGTGACGGTGTAATAAGTCCAATAGCTGCTGCGCATGGGATTGCCGTTGAATTTACCCGGCCAGCCGGTTTCGTACATGTGAACATTGGAAACGTCCACCGCGGCATAGCCGTTGTACCAGTAATGACCGCCGTGCATGCTGCTGGTGGTGGGCCGATTGAACGGATCGTGGTCATGCAAAAATTGGTGCACCTTGCGGTTCCATTCTTCCGCCTGCGGAATGCGGCCCTGCACCCAGGCATCGGTGCCGCTGATTTCGTTCATGATCTCCCAGATGCCCAGTCCGCGGCTGTACCCCCAGCGGGCGATGATATAGCGGTATTGCTTTTCCTGATACTGCCAGGCGGTCTCGTCTTCGTAAATCTCGTAGACGCTGCACACGGTTTTATAGGGATTCTGATTCCACAGCGCCGCCCATCCGGCTAAATTCTGGCAAAAGAGATCGTGCGGCCAGATGGCCAGCATCATCACCATGTTGCGCTGCTCAGCCCACTCGATGATGGTATCGATGCGGTTGCATTTGTTCTGGTCGTATCGGCCGATGCCGGATGACAGGGATTCGATCAGGGTGCCGTCGTCGTAGGTGACATTCCAGTAGCCAAACATATTGCCGCCGGAAGCTTCTAACAGCGCCAGGCCGGAGCTGCCGTTGTTGATCCGCCAGGGGTAGTAGGCGGCGACGCCGTAAAAAGAAGCGCCGTCGTCGTGGATGAAATAATGCGGATTATCGGGAGACACGTGCAGCCAGCCGTGGTGATCCGAGGCCACGGCGGTAAAAGAGTGGACGGCGGATTCCCCGGTTCCGTCCATATCGGTGGCGCGCACGACGTACTGCCACTGGCCGATTTCGTTGGGCGCAAAGCGAATCTTCCACCGGTTGCAATTCTGATAATTATCGTAGAACCCGGGCACATCCCACTGCCTGCCGGTGGGTGAGGTGAAACACGCTCGTAAATTTAGCTGGGTATAGTCGAAGGGATTATTGTAGGACGCACGATCCAAACTCAGGACGATTTCATATTTTTCGTACAACCCAACCTGCGACGCATTGGCGCTCTGCACGGCGACGATGGGCGGCAGTCCCTGCTCCGGCGTTTTGACCAAGACCTGATCGGATGGCAGGGATTCGATGCCGGCCCGATCCACGGCCGTCACGCGATAATAGTAGACGCGATTCTGCAGCGCCGTGGCATCGACGTGCTCTGGGATGGGGCTGGTAGCAAGGTATGTGTCAACGGACGGGAGAAAACCATTAACCTGACTTCGATAGATGCGATAGCCGCCGGCATCACCCGGCCGGTCGCAGGTCCAGGTCAGTCGCACCCGTCCGGTATCCATAGCGGTTGCGGCCAGGTTCTGCACATGGATGATCAGGATGTCGCCGCTGATGAGCAAATCATCCAGGTAGACGGTTCCCGAAGATGGCGCCATCGAACCGCCGTCGAGATAAAGATATATACGATTCATCAATCCGCCGCCGCAGGCGTAGAGCTTGAAGGTGAAATAGGTCCATGCATCCCCGGCTGAAAGATTTGCATCGAGCCAGTCGTTCTGACCGGTAGTATAGACCGGTTTGAGGGAGAGTTTTGCGGCAACGTCCGACCTGACCCTGAGCCGCAGATAGGGATGGCCGGAGACGTCGATGGATTGGGGCGGTGTGAAATTGAAATTATCCCAAGCCTCGCTATCGGCTGTTCGGGTGTATTGAATCCGCAGGGCGCTGTCGACTGCAGCGAGCTGGTAGGTGCGTTGTTCCGTCAGCGACACCTGCCAGCCGGCGAGATCGTAGTCGTTGAAATCCTCCACCCACCCCGTGGTTTGTGTGTTCAGGATGGGGACTATTATGAATATAAGAGCCCCTATAAACAGACGAAAGGACATGAATAACTCCCATTAAAATAAACCTGCTGCTTGTTTGCAGTATGTTGATTGAATATTCCCACAGTCGGACGGTTCGAATTGAAATGGGATGGCCGCCCGCTTTTTCCAGAATGTGCAAAGTGATGGTTGATGAATATAACCCATCACTTCCCCCCTGTCATTCTGAAAGAATCTATTGTCGGTAGCGCACCTGAAATGCTGAATGCAACCAATCCGGCGCGTCGAATAAAATTCTTAACGCGCATGCCGCTCCAATACGCCTCCCACAAAAGATGCTTACAGCATGACAGCGTACGGGTTAGAAGGTTGTTCACAATATTGATGCCGGAGATTACCGTGCTTCAGTTTAGATCATAACAAAAAAAATATAAAGTACCTCCGTTTTTTTTAGGACATGGCGGAGATTGCTTCATCCGCCTCCGGCGGATTCGCAATGACAGCACCACCCTGTCATCGCGAGTTGGGTATGACAAAACTGCCATTATTCCCGAAAGGACAAGAAAAAGAATGTCATTGCGAGCGAAGGAACAGATTTATCCTTCATCATCAAAACTATGTTGGAGCGAAGCAATCTCCGCTAAAAGGTGACTATCACT
>JAFGSU010000143.1 GCA_016934435.1 Candidatus Zhuqueibacterota bacterium
GGATCTCCATCCGCCCACAGCAGCAGAAATTCTCCCGGTGGAATGGTTGTCATCTGCGGAGACGACGCCGGAATTTGCCACATATCGGGTTCGCTTAAATCATCCGTAACATACAATCCGCCGATATCGATGGCCTCAGGGCCGGCGTTATATAATTCGATCCAATCATCGTATTCGCCGTTTTCATCGCAATGGCTTTGATCGTTTAACGCCAGGATTTCATTCAAACACAGACCGGAAAAAACCGACGATTCATCCCTTGCAAATATCGCCTGCAACCGGCCGTCCGCCGTTAAAATAACCTCGATGGAATCATCGCTGGAATTTGAAAGGCCCTGCCAGCGCACAAATCGAAATCCATATTTAGCCACCGCCTTGCACTGGATGGGAATATCTTTCAGATAGATTCCGGTAGAGCTGTCTGCAGGAAGCTTAACGCCGTTAAAAAAGATATCGCCCATGGCCGGGTCATGATAGGGCACCGTCAGTCGTGCGGAACCGCTCAATCCGAACTTGGCGATGAGATGATTGATGACATGTGCCGGCCTTTTAGCAGCAAATTCGCGCATGACGTTGATATGATAATACCATCCATCGTTAAATGAAGTCGATTGTTGCCATTTTTGAATATGTCGTGGAATCTCCGCTTCGATATTCGCTTGAAGGCTGTCGATGATGCCAATAACCCTTTGCGGATTAAATGTCACATTGAGATGGACGGCAAATCTTTGAATAAACTGATTTCTAAATTCGGCATTCTCCAATAATTTTCGCAATAAAAGCGTGGCCCACGGCGGATTGGCGTAATAACTCCCGCTAATTGCCGTTGCATTGGCGAGGGTGTTACTGTTGTATTGCCCGCGGCTATGGGCGCCGAACCCCAAATCCGTATCAAAAAGAATCCAGCGCCATTTATTATTTTCTCCCTGCTGGCGCCAGTATTTTATATTTCCACCCGGCCAGTCGCTATTGGCAAAATAGATTTCGGCAATGGTATAATCGAGATATTCGTTGACATCCATCTGCGTGGTCACCCACTGGTAGTGCGCCGGAACCGTCATATCATGGGTGTTGATAAAATCGATCATATCCGTATAGTATTGGGCCGAGCCCTGGTCTACTCTGGCGTTGCCGCTTAAAATATCAATTTCTTTGGCGTCGATGCCATAGTTGGATTCCAGATAGTGTTCATTATATTTCTCGCGGATGCCGTGTATCCCCCAGTATTCTCCATTTAAAAAGACGATGGCCGGTTTATACGCCACCCAGTCGATATCCATATGATTTTTAACCAGGGTATGCATCATGCCGTCGCGGTACAGGGCGCGCCACCAATCCTGTCCGCTGTTGCGTAAAAGAATGTTATTAAATCGATCGATGGGTTTATCGGGAAAAATCCGGTAATTAATTTTGGAGGGACCGTATTTTGCGCGCACGTAAACGGCCAATGATTTCTGCGGGTATTTGCGCGTACATCCGCCGCCGATTTGCACGCCGGCATTTATTTTGAAAGCAAGCGTTCTGTTCGCCTCGTACATCTCCAGGCTGATCGGTCGTTCCCACGGCTGGTTCCAGTTTTTGGGTTCGGTCGAGCAGTATCCGGGTATGCCGTTGGTGCCCTCAACATAAATCCCGATCTCATCGTCCCATAGATTGGCCGGATCGGTGGCGATCGAAACCACCGGCAGCTCGGTCGTTTCATCGATAAAATAGGTATGGGTCATCACCGGGCTGGGCAGCCAGCCCGGGCGCACGGATTGCGCGCGGAGTACCGTGGTGGAAAGTAATAAAATAGGAGACGTATAGATTTCAGACATTTGGCTCGGAAGCGAGCCATCGCGCGTATAGTGAATGATTTCATCGGGATTTTCCGTTTTCAGTGTGACGGACCAGGCGCCCCGATAAAAGCCCCCGAGGATGGAAAATTGCGGCGGGTCGACCATACCCTTGTATCCGGGATTTATATTGGCCGTTGCAGGCGTGGGCAGATTGAAAAAAGCCCAGTTGTCGCTGCCGTCCGGATATCGTCCAAAGGAAATATCGGCGCTCTGTTCGCCATATCGAACAGAATCGATCAACGCCCCGTCGTTAGAACATAGCCCGATCCATTCGCCATCTTTTGATAGACTGAAATTGGTATGAATGCCCTGGTCTTTCCCGTCCGCCCAGAACATCACAATGCCTTTGGGATCGATGGCGGTATCGAGCAGGATGCACCACTTTTGCGTTTCCTCCGGATCATCGGTAAGAAAATACCCGCTCAAATCGACCGCCGTATCCCCGGCATTATAGATTTCCAGCCAATCTTCGTATTCCTGAAAATCGGGCGAAAGAACCGTATTGGCATTATCCGCCATAATCTCATTGATATATAGTTTGGGCTTTCTGTCCTGAGAAAAACAATGACCGCAAAAACAGAAAAAGAAAAGCACAAGAAATGATTTAATACTAAAATATTTCATGGTATCCTTAACAAGAAAAATAAAAGCCCAAGTTTTGGTGTTAACCTGCCAATTTAAGTGACAGGGCGCCAACCACAAGCTTATGGAAAAACCTGTAAATCCCAAATCGGCGACATCCTGTGCATCAGGTCAACAATTTGAGCACCGTCCGTGGTTTTTCGCTCTGTTCCGGCCCGATGCGAAACGCCGAACGCATCCATCGCGCCGCTTCGCTGATCACATTCGTGCGATTGGTATGCAAAACCGCTAAAATATCTCCTTTTTCTACCTGATCGCCGATTTTTTTCTGCAGGACGATGCCCGCTGCCGGGTCCACGGTGTCGTTCATAGTCCGACGGCCGCCCCCTAACAATACGACGGCATAGCCGATCTTGAGCGCGTGCGCCTCGTGCACCCAGCCGTTCTGATGGCTGCGCAGGTGCTGCTGGAATTTGGCCATGGGATATTTACCGGCATCGCGTAAAATGCGCGTATCCCCCCCCTGCGCAGCGACCATCTGCAGGAACTTGTCCATGGCCGCGCCGTCGCGGATCAACGTTTGCAGTCGTTTTTGCGCCTGCTGCGGCTGCGATACGCCTTCGGCCAGGTGCAGCATTTGCGCGCCCAGGGCATAGACCACCTTCATCAGGTCATCGGGTCCGCGGTTTTGCAGTGCCTGCAAAACTTCCAACACCTCGAGCCAGTTGCCGGCGGCATTGCCCAGCGGCTGATCCATGGCAGTGATCAGCGCCACCGTGGGCAGGGCGTTGGCCACCGCTGTTCTGAGGATGCTTTGGGCCAGTTTCTCCGCCTGCTCCATGCGAGCCATAAAGGCGCCACACCCGGTCTTGATATCCATGACCAGGCCATCCACGCCCGCGGCTATTTTCTTGCTCAAAATGCTGGCGGTAATCAGGGGAATGGAAGCGACGGTAGAGGTGGCATCGCGCAGCGCATATATTTTTTTATCCGCCGGCACAATACGATCGCTCTGGCCGATCATGGCCACGCCGATGTCGTTGATTTGCTGATGGAATTCTTTCGGCGTAAGACGGGTGCGAAAACCGGGAATAGACTCCAGTTTGTCCAGGGTTCCGCCTGTATGAGCCAGACCCCGGCCCGAGATCATGGGGACGCGAATACCGGCGGCCGCCATAAGCGGGGCCAAAATCAGAGACACTTTATCGCCCACGCCGCCGGTGCTGTGCTTATCGATCTTGGCGCCGGCAATGTCGCGCAGGTCCAGTCGCTCGCCCGATTCCACCATGATTCCGGTCAGCGTTGCTGTTTCCTCATAATCCATGCCACTAAAGTAAACAGCCATCAGTAATGCCGACATCTGGTAATGGGGCAATTGACCGCTCAGATAGGACTGGATGATGAACCGCCATTCCGCAGCAGAAAGGCTGCCGCCGTCGCGTTTTTTTTCGATCAGTCGCAAAGGATTCATAGGTCACCGGTGAAAATGGGGTTCTGGCACTATTCTTGCAATTGAATTGATGCTTATCAGATTCATTTATTGCTGAATTTATCTAAAATAGGCAATTGTAAGGAGCTTTTCAATAAAAATAATTGATATATAGGAATGCTTTATTCAGAATGCCAGAATGTAACTATCTTACTGGTTGAATTACAAATAGTTACATCATATGAACCAAATGATATAAAAAAATAGTAATTCAAAAAAGCAATCGATTCTTATCATGAATGGCCGATATATGAGGCCATCTCAGTCGTTCGCAGGTTCGGCTGGATATAATGAGGTGGGGACTGATATCTTAATTGACCCAAAAAATACCATGCGGTCGAATTTTAGCCACTGTAGGAGAGGCAACATGAAATGTTTCATCCGCATTTTTGTTCTACTCCTTTGCATCACGTTCACGGCTCACGGCCAACGAGGCTGGTTCTGGCGTAATCCCGCACCCCAGGGCAACGGACTTGATGCCGTTCAATTTCGCACTAACAATCTCGCCTATGCCGTCGGCAAAATGGGTATGATTCTGCGCACCAACGACGGCGGATCCTTTTGGAGCATCGTCTCCAGCAATGTGGAAGAAGAACTGTTTGATGTGATGTTTTTCAATCCGGATACCGGTCTGGTAGTCGGCGCCAACGGTACCCTCTTGCGTACGCGCGACGGCGCCAACAGCTGGACGCGATTGCCGAGCCCGACCTCGGCCACGCTGCACGCCATCTTTGCCTACGACCACAATGCCATCATCGTCGTCGGTAGCGGCGGCGCTATTTTGCATACTATTAATGGCGGCGACACCTGGGATCTCTGCGACAGCAGGACCACTTCCGATCTCTACGCTGTTGCAGCAAATACCATCGGATTTGTGTTTGCTGTCGGCAAGAGCGGCGTCATGGTTCGCAGTCGCGACGGCGGCAGTACCTGGGAATTGCGCGCCAATATCGGCGGCACAACCCTGAATTCGCTCGTCTTCGGCGCCGATAAACTGGGCTTTGCCGTGGGTGAAAACGGCAAAATCTATCGTACGGTGACAGGCGACAGCATATGGCTTCCCATTCAGCAACTCATCACCAGCAACACCCTCAATCAGATTGTGCTGACCGATGCCACTCATGGCTTTATCGTCGGCAATAATGGCGCTTTGCTCAAATCCATCGATTCCGGCGTCAGCTGGACCGCCGGAAACAGCGGCACAAGCAAAAATGTGTACGGCCTCACTATGACCGGGAGCAAGGGCATCGCCGTCGGCGCCGATGGCGTCATTATGACGTCCGCAGACGGCGGTACGGTCTGGCAGCCGCGATTGTCGACGGCTACCAGCGCAAAACTGCGTGGCGTATTTGTGGCTTCCGAGCTTATTTGTACCGTTGTGGGGGACTCTTCCGGAAAGGGTATGATTCTACGCAGCTACGACGGCGGTATCAACTGGGTGGTTCAAAACCGCACCCTTAATTCAATTTTTGAAGATGTGTTCTTCACGCATCCGGACAGCGGGTTTGTCGTCGGCGGCTCCGGCAATATCTGGCGCACCACCAATGGCGGCACAACATGGAATCAGGTGGCGAGTAATCCGTCTTATAACTTTTACGGTATTCATTTTGCTACCAGCAAGGTGGGCACCATCGTCGGATCATCGGGCGCCATCCGGCGCACCATCGACGGCGGCGAGACCTGGACGCCTCAAACCAATCCTTTCTCCATGGCACCC
>JAFGSU010000144.1 GCA_016934435.1 Candidatus Zhuqueibacterota bacterium
GAAAGCGTGATCATCTATTATTTGGGATTGAATTTGCGCGATCCCTATCTGAAACACCGACCGGTGCGCCAGGCCATTGCCCACGCAATTGACCGGCAGGCCATGATCGATCATCTGCTGAAGGGACACGCGACATTGGCGACCGGTCTGCTTTCGCCATCCAATTGGGCGTATGAGCCTGACGTTCGGCAATATGCCTACGACCTCGAACGCGCCAACGCGCTGCTTGATGAGGCCGGTTTTCCCGATCCTGACGGTGATGGGCCTCAGCCGCGTTTCGCGATAACGTATAAAACCTCAACCAACCCGCAGAGCATCCGTATCGGCGAAATTGTCCAGGAACAACTCAAAAAAGTCGGAATTGACGTGAAGGAAATCCAGGTTCTGGAATTCGCGACATTTCTGGATGACGTGCGGCAGGGTAATTTTCAAATGTTCCGGTTAAGCTGGGTGGGAATCTCGGACCCGAATATGTTCCACACCGCCTATCATGCGGGCATGATGCCGCCTACGGGGGGAAATTATTGTTTTTATGCGAATCCTCGCGTTGATGAACTGACAGAACAGGGCCAGGTGACGCTCGATCCGGGGCAACGCAAGCTGATCTACAGCGAAGTCCAAAAAATTCTGGCCGAGGACGTGCCGTACATTTACCTGTGGTATCCGCATAATGTGGTGGTAATGAAGGCCAACGTCCAGGGCTTTACGCCCTACCCCGAAGGCAATTTCGCGTCCTTAAAAGATGTGTGGATTGAGGAATGAACCCGCTCAGGGACGGTTGACACAACAACGCGTCGATGGTATATTACAGCATTATGCCGTTGCATTGAACACGCGCTCAACCCTGCCAGGGTTCCGGTCAATCGGAGTGAATAATGCTGTACAACAGGGAATATGCGACAACATGTCGTTATAATCTGAAACATCGCGAGGAAGAACGATGAGCCTGACACTGCCAAAACCTTCGTTAGATGCGGTTCAGTATATCTCGGATACACACGGCAAAACCACCGGAGTCATTGTGCCGATAGACGTCTGGCAAGAAATGATCGGGGAGCGGGAGACCGCGTATCTGTTGAGCAGCGCGCGCATGAAAGCGCGATTGTTGGAAGCGAAAGCACGCCAAACAGGCCTTGATGTTGAGGTGGTGCGTGAAAAACTTGGAATTTGACCCGAACGCATTCGAAGACCTTGCCTGGTGGGTTGAACAAGATCGGAAAGTTGCGTTAAAAATTATCAAACTGATTCACGCCATCCAACGCGATCCCTTTCAGGGGATCGGCCAGCCTGAGCCTCTCAAACATGAACTGTCCGGATGTTGGTCGAGGCACATCAATCAAGAACACAGGCTCGTGTATCAGGCGCTTGATGAAAAAATCAGGATTTTAGCGTGCCGGCATCATTATTGAGCATTCATACCGCGAGAATCTGTGGGGGACTAAAAATCCCCTTGCGAGGAATCTCTGCTCGCAAGGGGATTCCACATTACCTCTTCAATAAACGCTTTCTTGTCATCACCAAGAGACTCGCCAATCCAATCCCCACCAGGCATAATGTCCCCGATTCGGGCACAACGTCTTTGGGCACAACGTCCGGCCTGGCTTCGATGGCTTGCAGCCCCCCGATAAACCAGTCCCGGTATCCGTACAGATTGCCGGCATCGAGGTACCAGAGGCCCTCAAAGAGTTCGATGGAAAGCAATTTCAGATCGGTCATATAATCATCCGAATCCGTCACCCATAAGCCGGTATAATTTCCCCACGCATCGTACTCATAGCCCCAGACTGACAACGCATGGCCGCTGTAATTGCTGTACACCGCCAGCGATGCGCTATAGCCGTCCTGTAGGTAGCTGCCAATCGAGTCCAGTAAGTGGGAACCGCCGCTCCAGGTTCCGCTGCCGGCATCATAGCTTGCCCAATCTTCGGCAAAATACGTGAAGAAATCATACTCAGGATAATACTTGCCGCCGCCAGCCACGTCAACCGTTGACCAACCCGGTAAGATCTCCGGCAGCGTGCCGTTAAACCACCATTCGGCCCCGTCAGACATCAGTCCGGCGGCATCTGTCCAGTATTCCTGAAAGACTTCGAACACGTTCTGCGCCGAATCGACAAGTCCATTCCAGCCGCCCCAGACCAGCATATTGGAAAGCGCCGCCGCCCAACACATATCATCGTCATCGGTGTTGGTCAGGGATTTTTCGGCATCCTGCCAATTGTCGAGCAGGAATGAGCCGCCGCCCGCGATAGAACCGAAGAGGACTTCGATACGGTGATCGTCAGTAATGTCGGCGAAGGTATATTCTGTAACAACGCCCACCGATTGACCGTCAACCAGCACATCGGCGATCTGATACCCTGTATCAGGCGTGATCGCGAACGTTTTGCTTGTGCCGGCGTCAACCGAAACATTGCCGGAAGGCGCAATCTGCCCGCCCGTTCCTGCGCTTGCCGAGATCGTGTATTGCGCCGGATTTCCGATCACAACCGTGCCATCCTGGGTCGTGGTCTCTCCGGCATTTTCCCCTTGTGGCGTGGCAAGAATCGTATCAGTGATACTCAGCGCGACTAAACCGCTAGCGTCTGATGTCGTCTGATACGTGAATTCCAGGATATCCCCGTTTCCAGGCTCAATCATAGCTCCGGTCAAGGAGAAAAACATAACCAGCACTTTCACTTCCGCCAGATTGCCAGCGTCTTGATGAAATACCGGCTGGTAGAAACCGGAGGTGCGCGAGGTGAGATGCACGCCTGTGATATCGAAACCACCGGTCGAATCATAGCTGAAACTTATTTGTCCCGCGCTGACAGGGCGATCATTTGTCAACGCCAGACCGAACGTGCCGTTCGTGTCGGCCTCGATGCGCACATCCGGCAAACCCAAGACATGGGTTCCGCGCAGGGCCTGAGTGCTGCCTGCCGCGGGATGGCCTGGCAATGGCGGCACAGCATTGATGATATCTGATTCTAACTTATTTCTTTCTCTTCTTCAAAGTTAGCAGAATCATTCCTGTTACTCCAATACTGATCAAACTTATAGTTGATGGTTCTGGAACACCAAGTTGCCATGAAATCGGCCCCTGATACCCCAAATCTTGACCATATTGTGCAATATGTACAGGAATATTATTTCCTCGCCCAAAAGGATCAAGACCTCCATCTTCAAACCATTGATCAGAACCCAAATATTCTTCAAATGTGCCTGTTGAAAAAATCACATCTTTATACAAGTATCCTTGTTGAACAGAGTCCCAATCGTACACATAATCATAGGGGTCATAATATTCATTCATATCTCCGCTATGAGATGTGAGAGCTAATCCATACGTTGTTCCCGTCTTCTGAATAAAACTTCCTCCGACATTTACATAGAGATCGCCAGGGCTCAACCATCCTTGATAGTCACTCATTAGCCCTCTGATAGGAAAATCAGTGATCAGTTCAACAAACATATACTCGGCATCAAATGTTGTTGCTAAACGGAATGCTTCATAACCATATCCCCCAGAAGCATCATCGGTTGAATCATGGCTAAATTGCCAACCCCAATTGTCATTATAATAAGAACCTGCGAGTCGGATCAAGTCATTTCCACATTCCATAGACCACGCTAACTCAAAAATACTACCATGTTCCAATCCTAATAAATCTTTTCTGATTTTAGCGGTGACATGGTATGATAATGGGCGATATGTGTTCGGTTCTGCATACAAACATGAAGCGGGATATTGGCAAGTAGAAGAAGGAAATGTCCCTCCTTGATCACAATGGATGATTCCGGTAACTTCAGAAACACTATCGCCTCCTTTTCTGGTGTACATTGTGAAACATCCCTCTGCCTGTAAACACCCATCTCGATAGAATTCCATGTGTCCAAACTCAAAGTCTTGAATTGTTACGATTTTACTTCCACCAACAGGATTCCAAGTAGCACCGTTCCGTACAGCATCCTCACGTGAATACTCATCACTTCGTGGTGCGCCTAAAAAGTTATCTCGACAATTTCCATTTAAATTTTTAAAAGTTTCCCAAAAACCTGTTCGGACTACATAGGCGCGTTGGGCAATGGAATTATAAATCATGGCATAATTCCAATAACCATCACCTCCCCGAAAATCCTGAATGATAAATGGTCCCCATGAGTGAACATCAGAAGATGAATCACCTACGGGTTTTCCTGCTGATTGATGAAAAAGATATGCTTCAAGAAATTTATTTCTTAACTCACGATTACCATTCCCCCAATAGCCTATAGGATAGTAGCGATCTCTAAGAGCAAATATCCTTACTATTTGGGCATTTTCTTTATTGGAATATGAGTAATGTCGATAATTCTCTATATACCAATAACTCCCATTTCCTTGAAGAAAATAGTCTGTATCAGAATTATTTGAGTCCGAGTCTGAAATAGTGAGATGGCCTGTAATAGGATTAACTTCCCATATAGTAATCGCGTGAAGAACGGAAATACTTGGTACTACGATTTCTACATAAAAAGAATATCCTTCATTAACCTTTTGATTCAGCACTTCTTTCAAATTACTATTAACTGGTATTGAAATGTACTTATCTGGGGATAAAAGATCACCGATCCAACCTATTCCACCTTGGTTATCCTCTACTTTATCAAGAAAAAAATCTTGGGCACTACTTATCCATCCTGTATATTCAAGTAAATTCGCTGTGACAGCAATCCAACATGCTTGGTTATCCTTTATATTCCATACTTTATTCACGTCAGGGTATTCAGAAGAGAAAGCAGATTCTGCCCTCATCATACAACACATCAATACCACCATACTTAAGCACACCAAAGCAAAACATCGTTGTTTTTTACATTGCTGTTTTTTTAAATTTTTCATAATCGTTTCCCCTATATTTAAGGAAATATTGGATACTCTATGTACTTTCATATTCCGCTCCATTGCAGTATCCATTTTCAATAGAGCCGAACGACCACGTTTCAGGCGATTCGAGGGGCGGCGGCCACTGGACATTGGGTTTAGCAACCAAATTTCCCCGTCGCCCCTCAAAGTCGCGTGCAAACGCCTTTTTCGACGTCTTACCCATCTCATACAATTCAGTTATTTTTTCCTGCTTTTTCTTATCAAGAGTAGCGATCCCATAATTCCTATTCCAACTAAAATGAGTGTCGAAGGCTCTGGTACTGTATTTATTGGGGTTGGAATTTCCGGTGGAATACTTGGAATTTCTGTTGGCGTCATCGTGACTGTCGGCACAGGGATTTCTGTAGGAGTTGCCGTCGGTAATGGTGTCTCTGTTGGAGTGGGCAGAGGCGTTTCCGTAGGCGTTGGGCTTGGAGTCTCAGTTGGAGTGTGGGTTGGGGTCGGAGTCGGACAGGCTGATATATTCAGCGTATATGATTGACTTCCGCTACACCCTGCGGCATCAGTCGCCGTAATCGTGAATGTATACCGATCTGTTGGAATGTCGACCATCTTAAATGTTTCCCATGTACTCCGAGTATCTGCATTTGCCATCAGAAAACTTTCTCGATTATAATTCGCACACACAAATTTTCCATTGTAGGCTTGTAAAGCCACCATACCATTTCCAAGAGTTACCAGTTTAAAGGTTTCCCATGTACTCCGCCAATCCCGATTAGCGATAAGAATAGCCTCCCTATCCAGATCCGCAGCCACAAATTTTCCATTGTAGGCTTGTAAAGCGACCGTGTCATTTTCGATGGGAAGGAGCTTAAACGTTTCCCAAATACTCCGTGCATCACGGTTTGCCATCAGGATCGCTTCTCTGTTCAAATCTGCCGCCACAAACTTTCCATTCGATGCTCGAAGCGCAATGAGTTTATTCATCGTATTCGTCAATGTTCCTGACAATACTCCATTCGCTGATAATGTTAGCCCATCAGGCAAAAATCCTCCCGTCACTTTAAACGTATAAGACGCTTGTCCTCCATTGGCTGTCAATTGCGTACTATATAGTGATATCCGAATGACTTGATACGATTTTATAACAAAAAGTTACCCTCGAAA
>JAFGSU010000145.1 GCA_016934435.1 Candidatus Zhuqueibacterota bacterium
CATGGTCTTCGGGTATAAGGCAGCTACATTGCCGAATAGTATATTGGATACGCCGAGCGTAACAATAATTGATCACTCAGACTGTTAATTGGAGAGAATCTTGATATGAGGAGAATATTTCGCCTCGCAGTAAAAACATTCCTCGTGCTGTTGCCGATTCTATACATCACTGCTCATACTGGCAAAACATTTTCCCGGGACGATAAAACGACCGGCAAAATACGCATCGCCGCCAGTCAGTTTCCGGTGTCGGCGAATATCGACTCCAACGCCGCCTGGATCATCGCCCACATGAAGGAAGCCGAACGAGAGAAAGCCGATATCATCCAGTTCCCCGAATGCGCGCTGACCGGATATGCCGGCATCGATTTCACCTCCATGGACAGCCTGGATTGGGGCCGATTGCGTCTGCAGACAGAAGCCATTCTGTCTCTGGCCGATCAATTGGATTTGTGGGTTCTGCTGGGGAGTACGCATCGGCTCGGCAATAAGCATAAACCGCACAACTGTTTGTATGTAATCCATGCCGACGGCAACATCATCGATCGCTACGACAAACGGTTTTGTACCCAGGGAGATTTGCAGTACTATTCGCCGGGTGATCACCTGGTCACATTCGAGCTGAACGGGATTCGATGCGGTTTGCTCATTTGCTATGATATCCGATTTCCGGAATTATATCGCGCCTATGTGCGGCAGGGGGTTCAGCTGCTGTTTCAATCGTTCTACAATGCCCGGCAAAAGCCCGGCAAAATTCATCCAAAAATCATGCCGGTTACGGCGCAGGCGCACGCCGGCATCAATTATTTTTTCATGTCCCTGTCCAATTCGTCGGCGCCCAACAGCTGGCCCTGCCATTTTATCACGCCGGACGGCCTGATCGCCGATGCTCTGCCCGCCAATCAACCGGGTATCTTATATACGGATGTTGATGTCGAAAAGACCTATTACGATGCCAGTCGCCCCTTTCGCCTGGATGCCATCAACGGCAAACTGAACAGCGGTGAGGCGGTTATAGATGAACGATCGAAAGATCGCACGGTTTATTGACGAGTGCCGCTATGACCACTGCCGCATCAGCCATTTTTTCAGTGGTTCGCGATAATAATACACCAATCCCGTGCAGGTGAGCAATGCGCCGCACAGGGAGGGTATAAAAGCGGTAATCAGCGTGGTCACCATAAACCAGATTTGGATGGCGAGCACGATGATCAGGGTTACCGGATAGCCCCAGGCGCGGTAGGAGCGCGGTACGTCGGGGTATTTTTTCCGTAAAATCCAGACCGCCGCAAACGTCGAGACATTGAAAATGCTCGAAGTGAACGAGAAGAAATCGATGATCGTCTCATAGACGCGCGCGGCAAAGGCGGCGCCGATCAGGAGCACCGTAGCCCAGAATGCCTGCAGCATCAGGGCGCGATTGGGGGTTTTATATTTAGGGTGCAATTTGCCGATATAGCCGATGAACAGACCATCGCGCGCCATTGCGAACACACTGCGCGCCTTTACCAGGATTTGCGCATTCACGCTACCGAAGGTGTTGAGCATCACCGCCAGCGACACCAGGATGCCGCCCAGACCGCCTACGGCTGCTTCCATGGCCTCCACCGCCACCCATTTCGAACCCTGCGGGTCCATGATCCTCGCCACGGGCAGCTGATAAATATAAGCTGTATTGGCCGCCAGATAGATGAGCATGATGCCGAATATTCCAATAATGAGCGAAAGCGGCAGATTCCTGCGCGGATTTTTCACTTCCTCGGCCACATAGGTGGCGCCTTCCCAGCCGCTGAACGCAAAAAAGGCATAGCGCATGGCAGCGCCCATGGCCAGTATCGAGCCCCAGGTGAATTCTTCCGGCCAAAAAGGCTGACTGAAATGCGCGGCCTGCCCGCCTTTGGTCAGGCAAATGCCGATGACCGCCCCCAATGCGAGAATTTTTAGCAGGCTCAAAAAGTTCTGCACCCGGCCGCTCAATCCCACGCCGTAGCAATTGACCAGCGTCAACAGCCAGATGATGACCAGAGCGATAGCCACTTCCACACCGCGACTCAGCGGTGCACCGGCCAGAATGCGTACGATAGAATTCAAATATTCGGCAAATACCATGGAAACGGCGGCAATGGCGCCGGTTTCGGAGACGAAGAACATGGCCCAGCCGCGCAAAAAGGCCCACATGGGCGAATAGGCGGCGCGCAAAAACGCATAGGGTCCGCCCGATTTTGGGATCATCGCCGCCATCTCGGCGTAAACAAAAGCGCCCAGCAAGGTGGCGATGCCACCCAATATCCAGACGCCGTAATACATGCTGACGCAACCGACCAGCATCATGATTGGTCCCGGCGCGCGAAAAATACCCGAACCGATGATGCGACCCGGCAAAATGGAAAAAGCCTCCACCAAACCGAGCTTGCGATCCATATCCGTTTTTTCGGAGAAAAAATCCGGCGGCAGTGGTTTGCTCTCTTTCAAATGGGATTCCTTTCCTTTGCAGCGCGACAGGCTATTTTCTCTCAAGCGCTTATGTTCCTGGCTGTTATTATCCCGGCGGTACTCCTTATGATACGTTTACGGCGGCGCCGGCCGATTACAGCGACACCTCAACAAAAATCCCCCGTACGCCATAACCGTTGGATGTAACATACGGCAAGGATCTGACGGTTTCGATATAGGCCTGTAATTGTCGTTGATCATGTGCCTCGCCGGTCTTGAAATCGACGATCAGGATTTCTTTACGTTCATCGCTCACCAGCAGGCGATCGATGCGCTGCTCGCGGCCGTCGGCGGCGAACAGGGTGTATTCGGTGAACGCAGCGCTCCAGTGTTGCGCTGAAAACAGTTCGGCATGCCGAGCCATGCAGTCATCGGCCCGTTCAATCAATGCACGGATTTCTGCAACCGGTACCAGGCTGCCGTAATAAGCAATGGTTTGTTGCGCCGCCCATTGCCGTGCCGCTGCGCTGTCGTATTTGATAAAGGAGAGATAATAATGCACGACAATGCCGCGATCCATGCTGCGCTTTTTCAGGAACATGCTCTTGTAGTTGAGGAAAACATCCTCTTCGGGCAGCGGCCGCGGCCGATAATGAACGCGGCGTTCCGTGTCCAGATACTCCCGGGCAAATTGAACATCCTTTGCAACCGACGTCGGCGCCTTTTGCTCTATCGCCGCATATCGTCCGATGAAAGCGCGGGCGCCGCTGAGATTTTTTTCGTACAAACGCTCTTCTGTTTTTAGCTGGTTATACAGCAGCTCCACCAGCATTCGTTCCATGACGACCTCGTCCGATTTAGCATTCTGCTTGCACCACTCCTCGATACCTTTTTTATTTTCAAACGTCATGAAAAGGCCAAGATTGCTGCCGGCGCGGGTTATGGCAACATAAAAAGTATTGAGAGCCTCGATGGCATCACGCCGTTTCTGCTCTTCGTATAACGGTTTCATGGAACAATTTTGTAACACTTTGTCATATAAAAATGTCACTGCATATTCTTCTATGTCTCTAAAGGCTGATCCATAACGAAGATAGCAGCGTATACCCCTCTCCTGCCCCCGGCCTCCACCGGTGGTATCCAGAAAGACAAATACGTTTTCGAACTCTTTGCCTTTGGCCTTGTGGATGGTTAAAAGCTGCAATGCCTCTACTTCATCCAGCCCGATCTGCTGCAGTTCTTCTTCCAACCGGTGATCATGACAGTACCGTATAAATCCGGCAGGTGTGACCAGGTATTGCCGTTGTTCGCAGAATGCAGCAACGATTTCGAGAAAATGGTGAATGTTTTTAGCATCATTCTCCAGATGAAATTTGCGTAATACGGCAAAATCTTTCAGGATCATCCGGCAGAGATTGACAAGGTCCAGCCGGAGACTTTTCTCGATGGCAGCCGCCGTTCTTTGCAGAATGGCACATTCGGGCAGAGCGGCGGCCAGTTCACGCCAGATCGGCTGCTCTGAGGGATTTTTATTGATCTGACGATACGCTTCAAGGATTCTTTTCAGTTCCGTCGCCGATATAAGGATATAGTCGGAACGCAAAAATTTCAATAGATCATCAAAATTCCAGCCGGCAAGATAATTTAACAGATACATCATCGGTTTGATGGCGCGATGTTGCGGTATGGCGTGAGAGGACTCGTGAATATAATCCAGACCCAGCTCATCGAAAGCGGCGGCCAGGCGATCGAGGTCTTTATTCGTGCGCGTCAGCACCGCCGTCTGGCTCGGCAGGATTTTTCCCGCCTGAATGAGCGCGTGGATTTCCTCGGCCAGCTCGTTATGAGCCGAAGTGTGCGGTTGCGCATCCTCCTCATCCTCAGCATTATTGGTCTGTTTCGAGACGTTGTGAAATCGCACCCAGACGGCGCCGTCGTCTTGCGTGCTGCTGGTGCTGCAGCGCTGGTAGGGCCACTCGATGCCGCGTTGCGCCAGTGATTCGTGCAATGCCGGGTTTGCGAAAAAATCATTGATGAAATGCATGATCACCGGTCGGCTGCGAAAAGATTTGGTCAGGGGCGGTTCTTCTTCTACCTGCAGCAATCCCGGCATGGCTAACAATAAATCGCGCTCTCCCCCGCGCCAGCCGTAAATGGATTGTTTTTCATCGCCGACCACAATAACGCCGCCGTATGGCTTGACGCCTTCTCCGCTGCTCACTTCCCGGATGATGGGCAGCAATATTTTCAACTGCAGGACGCTGGTATCCTGAAACTCGTCGATGAGCAAAAACCGAATACGATTGGCGAGCAATTCGTAAAATGAGTTACTCACCGAGTCACC